>JAKEHZ010000114.1 GCA_022614735.1 Acidobacteriota bacterium
CCGTGGTGATTTGCCACCATTTCTGAGGCATTACCCCGTCTTCTCACTTTCGCGTTTCTGTGCTATTCCTACATTCCCGATGAAAACAATCTTGCTGCTCATCTTATTTGCTGCATCATCAGAGCTACGCGCTGATGACTGTTTGCCGCTCAAGGTACGCAACCCTGAGGGAAACTATATCGTCCCGGGAGTGATGGGGGACATTATTTATCGCCGCATCAATGGGACAGAGATCGCGCTTGATGCCTATGTGCAGAAGCGCGGTGATCGTCGCCCGTCAGTAGTTGTTATTCACGGCGGCGGTTGGGATTCGGGTAGCCGAATAGCGTTCGTCGGACAGTTTCTCGAGATTCTCACACACGCAGGCTACAACTGGTTTTCGATCGATTACCGTCTCAACCGGGATAAAAAATATAACGATGCTCTCGATGACCTACGCTCAGCGCTCGCCTTCATTCGCTGCCACGCAAAAGAGTTCCGCATTGATCCTGATCGAATAGCACTATTCGGAGAAGACACCGGCGCGCATCTCGCGTCAATGGTTGCAGCAGAGCGCCCGGCCGGCGTAAAAGCAGCGGTGCTCATCGGCGGACTTTATGATCTGCGCGACACCTCGAGCCCCGAATCCAATATCTCAAAACTAACATCTCAAAACCAAAAAGGGCTCCCCCCTGCGCTCATTGTTCATGGGACGGCCGATCGGGAAATGCCGCCTGCGCAGGCGAGACAGGTCTGCGAAGCGATACGTGAAGCCGGCCGGCGTTGCGATTACTTCCCTGTTGACGGCGCGATTCATCGCGCTGAAAATTGGTTGCCAACCCAGTGGCGGTATAAAGAAGCTGTCATAACGTGGCTTGCCAGGGAACTCGATCATATTAAGCCTGATCACGATCCTTACGTCACTAATCTCAGGAAAGACATCGTCTACAGCCCACAGCACAAGTTAAAGTTCGATGCTTATATTCCAAAAGGCCGTGGCCCATTTCCTGCGGTCATTATCGCACACGGCGGTGGATGGGAGGCCGGCGACAAAGTCACCTATGTCACGCCGTTATTCGAGCCGCTGGCACGTGCAGGATTTGCCTGGTTCTCGATTGATTATCGTCTCACACCGCAATTTCGCCATCAGGATCAGCTCGTCGACTTGCGCGAAGCGATTCGTTTCGTAGGTGACAATGCCAAAAAATTTCGCGTCGATCCTGGTCGCATCGCAATAGTTGGCGAATCGGCAAGTGGGCAGATGGTCGCGCAAATCGCTCCGGAAAAACCGTCTGCGATTACCGCAGTTGTCTCTTTCTATGGTGTTTATAACTTCCAGGATCTCACAAACGATACTTCGCCACGCTCAATCCCTGCGAGGCTCTTTGGGATAACCACGCTCGACGATGATGCACGCGCCGTGTTACGCAGGTATTCTCCAATCTATAACGTGCGGGCCGAGATGCCGCCAATTCTTCTGATTCATGGGACAAACGAACGGCTCTGGGCACAGGGCGTCGCCATGGCAAAAAAGTTAACGGAGAGCCATGCGGCTTACGATTTTTTTGAGATTAAAAATGCGCCACACGGGATGGAAAACTGGGAAGGCCATCCTGAATGGTTGAGTTACAAAGTAAAACTGGTTGAATGGTTGAAGAAATACCTTGTCCTTCAGAGATAGATCATGGAGATGACAAGAGAGAATACGAAACAATCGAAAATGGTAGCTCTTGGCCTCTTGGCGGTTCTGCTTTTCCTTAAATGCTATAGCTTCTTTCTATTCCCCTCCGCTTACTCTCAGCCGGGCCTTTTCCGTGAGGCCGCGGCAGAAACCGGATTACACTTTCACCATTTCACCGGTTCGACCGGCGAATTTTTTATGCCCGAAATTATAGGCGCGGGTGCTGCTCTCTTCGATTACGACAATGATGGCGACCTCGATGTCTATCTGATTCAGGGCACAATGCTCGACGAAAAGAAACAGCCTGGCGAAGCCAAATTCCCTCCGCACAAAGACTGGAAGCCCGGCAATCGTCTTTTTCGCAACGAGCTGATTCCATCAGGCAAACTACGATTCACCGATCTCACCGAAAAAGCCGGTGCCGATCGAATCGGTTATGGGATGGGCGCAGCAACTGGCGACTATGACAATGATGGCGATCTTGATCTCTACCTGACCAACTTCGGCTCGAATGTTCTTTATCGCAACAACGGCAACGGCACCTTTACAGATGTCACACGCGAAGCCGGGGTAGATGATCAACGATGGAGCTCAAGCGCCGCCTTTTTTGATTATGATCGCGATGGCGATCTCGACCTCTTCGTCTGCAACTATATTGACTTCACTATCAAAGGCAACAAGCGGTGCTTTGCGCCCACTGGCGAACCCGATTACTGCTCACCGGCTTCGTATCGCCCTGTCCCCGACCGTCTTTTTCGCAACGAAGGCGCTGGCAGGTTCATCGATGTTACGAACGGCTCAGGCATCAGCTCAGCTTTCGGGCCGGGGCTTGGTGTGACTTGCGCAGACTTTAACCAGGATGGATGGATTGACGTCTATATCGCAAATGACGGCGCAGCTAATCTACTCTGGATCAATAAAGGCGATGGCACATTTGAAGAGAGTGGTTTGATATCGGGCGCGGCTTATGGCATGGATGGAGTTGCCCGCGCGGGCATGGGCGTGAGTGCCGGCGATTTCGATAACGATGGAGATGAAGACATACTCGTCACTAACCTTACCAAAGAAGGCAGCACGCTTTATCGCAATAACGGCAAAGGCCAATTTGATGACGCAACAATTGAATTCAACCTGGCTCAGGCCAGCTTTCTTTCAACCGGCTTTGGCGTCAGCTGGTTCGATTATGACAATGACGGCTGGCTCGATCTGTTTATGGCAAACGGCGCGGTGACTTTACTGCCCACTTTGCGAGGCCAGCCTTATCCTTTTCACCAACGCAATCAGCTTTTTCACAATGAGGGTGCAGGCGGCAAAATCGGTTTTCGAGAAGTCACCAGCACAGCAGGTCCCGCGTTGCAGCTCTCCGAAGTAAGTCGCGGCGCGGCAAGTGGCGACATTGATAACGATGGTGATGTAGACATCCTCGTCACCAATAACAACGGGCCGGTACGATTGCTTCTCAATCAAGCATCTACACGAGCGCACTGGGTACAAGTGAAACTGATGGGGGTGAAAGATAACAGCGCTGGAATTGGCGCAAGGGTGGTTGTGATTCGCAAGAACGCCAAGCCTCTCTGGGACCGAGTTCACACTGATGGCAGCTATTTAAACGCGTCTGATGTGCGCGCGCATTTTGGATTGGGACGTGACGCGACTGTTGAAGCAATAGGCGTGATCTGGCCAAATGGGGCCAAAGAGATTTGGTCAAGTATCAAGATTGATAGCTTAAATACACTGCGTCAGGGGACAGGGAAATCATGGTTACTAAACTGAAGGGGACATATCTTATCGCCCATTACCTATTCTATTGCTGATGTCAGGACACATTTTCAAAATCAGGTTTCGTGGCAAAAGATATGGTTTGGAAACAAAAAAGGCAAAAAGGGCAAAAAAGGCAAGAAAGTTTGAGGTTTTGCCTTTTTTGCCCTTTTTGCCTTTTTTGTTTCAACATTCAGTTCCTCTGATCTTTAAGCTATGATGCGCGCAGCACAGAATCGGAGGAACTGGATGCCTATCTTTGAGAATCAGCGCACACACTTGATGTCACCAGGAAGATTGAGTTCATCTCTATGCATTTTCTTCTTTGCCGTCTTGCCTGCTCTTGCCCAAAGCCAATCTGGCTACAACGTGCCACAGAAGATTCGCAGATTCCACAACGCCGAGGAATTCGCGCGACTGACCGAAGGTCGTGTGAAGCTCTACCGATCAGCACCAAGGGATGCATTATCTCGATACCAATTCAAACGGCCATTTCCGAATTACGAAATCACAGTTATTGCCGATGACGTTACTAAAAAGGATGCTGAATTGTTATGGATCGGCACAAAATATGGGCTATTCAATTATCATCTGCCCACTCACTCCATTCAATATTTCGCAGGTAAACGTTGGTTGCCGGATGATCAGGTTGTAGCCATCGGTTTTGAAGAACACAAAACAGGTTCATTTGCTGTTTGGGTCGAGACGCCAAAAGGATTCAGCTGCATCGAGTACAAACAGATGACGCTCGCTGAAAAAGCGAAGGCCTTTGAAAACCGCGTCCGCGCGCGACACGTGCGACATGGCCTGACAGCAGGCTCCCATCTTCGTATCCCCGGCGATCTCTCCAGCAATCAGATGGTCTCAAGTGATAATGACGGCCTGTGGACCGCAATCTATGTCGCTGCCGAGTGCTTCCGATACAAAGTCACCGGGGAGGCCGATGCACGCGAATTTGCTCGCCAGGGTATTCAGGCGATAATGAGGCTGGAAGAGATCACTGGCATTCCGGGTTTCCCCGCCCGCTCATTCATCAAGATCGGCGTTGATGAACAACCACGGGATGGCGAATGGCACATGACGCCCGATGGCCAGTGGAGGTGGAAAGGTGACACGAGCTCGGATGAGATCGTCGGTCATTACTTCGTCTATCCGATTTACTATGACCTTGTGGCTGATGATGACGAAAAGAAAAAGATTCGTGCCGTAGTTATGCGCATCACAAATCATATTCTCGACAATGGCTATCAATTAATTGACACCGATGGCAAACGCACAACATGGGGATGGTGGGGACCAGGCACGATCTGGGAAGACCCTGACGAGACCGGCTTGCGAGCGTTGCATATCCTGTCGCATTTGCGCGTTGCGATTCACATCACAGGCAATCCGAAATTTCAGGCGGCCTACAATGATCTGATCGACAAACATCGTTATCATCTTCTCACCCGCAATCAGAAGATCAACATTCCGACCAGAATCAATCATTCGGACGACGAGTTGGCTTTCCTTTCATATTACCCGCTGTTGCTTTACGAAAAGGACCCTAAGCTGAGGGAGATCTATATTCAAAGTCTCGAACGAAGCTGGCTCGTTGAACGCCCGGAACGCAATCCCCTTTGGAATTTCATTTATGCCGCCGGCAGCAGCAGCCAAGATTTTGATCGAGTTGCATCGATTCGGACCCTGCGGGAAATCCCGGTGGATCTGGTGGCGTGGACAGTGACAAACTCGCAGCGTTTGGATGTTCCGATCGATCCACTGTCAGACCGTTTCAAGCACAGACAATCTTTAACTGTCTTACCATATGACGAATTGCCGGCGATGAAGTGGAATGGAAACCCATATCGAATCGATGGTGGCAGCGATGGCCGCGGGGAGGACGACGGAGCGTTTTTCCTCCTCCCTTACTGGATGGGACGGTATCATAAACTGATTGATGAATGAGCGAAATTGAGGCGAAAAAAGAATGACGACATCTGCTGCAACAATCCTCTTCATTGGCCTGGTCACAGGCCTTCGGCACGCGCTCGACGCGGATCATCTGGCAGCCATCTCGACGATCGTCTCTGAGCGTAAAAAACCTCTCAGTTCGCTGTTGATCGGTGCCGTCTGGGGTTTAGGACACACGGCCTCGCTGCTGCTAGCCGGCGTTGGAGTGATCCTGCTGCAGATCAGGATAGAAAGGTATGAAAAGATTCTTGAATTCTGCGTGGCAGTTATGTTGATAGGGCTTGGCGCCAACGTCCTCTACAAACTCGTACGTGGAGGCCGTATACATTTTCACGAGCATTCCCACGGCGAACATACACATGTTCATCCACACCTGCACGAAAACAGACCTGAACCTGATCCCCATTCTCATCACGGCTTGCGGCTGGGGATTCGCCCGCTCATTATTGGAATGATCCATGGTCTGGCTGGCAGCGCTGCTTTGATGCTCTATGTTTTATCCACAATCGAATCAACCGTTGTTGCCTTTGCTTACATCGCCATTTTCGGGATTGGGTCAATTGGCGGAATGATGATCATGAGTCTGGTTCTCAGCCTTCCTGCGCAAATGACAGCAAGACATTTCAGGCGCACGCATCTGGCCGTTCATGCAATCGCGGGCCTCGTCAGCCTGGGCCTCGGACTGTTTTTGGCTTACGAGATAGGGTTTAAAGAATGACCGGAAGAGAGCGGGGGACTAGGGGACTGGGGACGGGGAGACGGGGAGACGGGGAGACGGGAGAGATTTTTCATTTTTCATTTTCCATTTTTCATTTTCCATTTGAGATCTGTCATTTGGCATTTGTCATCACATTGTTTGCGGCTCGATCAATGTCAAATGGTAAATGACAGATCTCAAATGGAAAATGAAAAATGAAAAATGAAAAATGAAAAATCTCTCCCGTCTCCCCGTCTCCCCGTCCCCCGCTCTCTTTCAGTCTACGACAACGATGGCGATTTCGATTACTTCTCGCGCGTTGATATGAAATGCGCGCATTTCAGTCTCCGGCTCTAGCGTGACGATGAGGTAGACAGCTTGCGGATAAAAAGCGAGTTCGATATCGGTTTGTGAAGGATAGGCCGGGCCACACGGATGCGAATGATAAATCCCAATCAAATCCTCATCCGCATCTCGCATCCACTTCATCGCCTCGAAGAGGTCCTCAGGCGCGGCAAAGTACCGTGTCTCAGGTTGCGGTGATCTGTTCCGCAACGGGTAGCGATTGCTCGCCTGCAAGTTACGACCACCGATCAAACCACAGCATTCCTGTGGCCGCTCATCACGAGCTTGAGTAATGATGTTATCGAAGATCGAACGTGGGAGCTTGATCTCTAAGTTCATAGCGAGCGGATTATAACGTTGACAGAGATGCGGAGTCTGGCCTAGACTGCCCGCGTTTTTTTGACAATTGGAAATTTCCTGGCTAAAAATCAAAATTACTAGCGAATTCGTCAAACTTGCATGTTTATTCCCATTCAACACAAGAGGAGATGACATAATGGCGGACGACCAAGAGATAACATACCACTTCAATACCCTCGCAATTCACGGGGGTCAAGTACCTGACCCTACAACGAACGCTCGCGCCGTACCGATTTATCAGACCACATCATATAACTTTGCGGATGCCGATCAGGCAGCCCGGCTGTTTGCATTGAAAGAGTTCGGCAATATCTACTCGCGGATTATGAATCCGACTAATGACGTGCTTGAAAAACGTTTGGCGGCGCTTGAAGGCGGCGCCGCGGGGCTTGTGCTCTCATCGGGGCAGGCGGCGGAGACGCTCACGGTACTAACACTTGCCAGCGCGGGGGACGAAATTGTCTCGACCACTTCCCTCTATGGCGGCACTTATAACCTGTTCCATTACACACTGCCCAAGCTCGGTATGACAGTCCGCTTCGTTGACGCCGAAGATGAAGCAGGCTTACGCGCAGCAATCAACGACAAGACCAAGGCTGTATATACCGAAACCGTGGGCAACCCGAAACTCGACATCGTCGATATCGAAAAACTGGCAAATATCGCACACGAGAACGGATTACCGCTGGTTATTGACAATACCACACCTTCACCCGCGCTTTGCCGTCCAATTGAGTATGGCGCAGACATTGTCGTCCACTCGCTGACCAAGTTCATCGGTGGCCATGGGACTTCAATCGGCGGCGCAATCGTCGATGCCGGGAAATTCGACTGGAAAGCCTCAGGGCGTTTCCCCGGCTTCACAACGCCAGACCCGTCTTATCATGGCGTCGTTTACACAGACGCTTTCGGCCCACTCGCTTTTATCATCAAGACCCGTGTGCAGGCCCTGCGCGACGTTGGCGCATCGCTGTCACCATTCAACGCCTTCCTCTTTCTTCAGGGCGCGGAGACATTGCATTTGAGGATGGAGCGGCACTCAGAAAACGCCCTGGAAGTGGCGAGATACCTGCAAAATCACCCGCAAATCGAATGGGTGAATTTCCCCGGCCTTGAATCAAGCCCGTATTACGAGCGTGTGCAAAAATATATGCCGACGGGTGCAGGCGCGCTCGTTACCTTTGGCATTCGCGGTGGATTCGAGGCGGGCAAGAAGTTCATCAACTCTATGAAGCTCTTCAGCCTGCTGGCGAACATTGGCGATGCAAAGTCACTCGTGATACACCCGGCTTCTACCACACATTCGCAGTTGACCGAAGAAGAACAGGCGACGACAGGGGTGACACCCGGACTGGTACGCCTGTCAGTCGGTATTGAAGATATACGCGATATCATTGCAGATATCGATCGCGGGTTGAAAGCGGCGACACAAGGCTCATCAGCGATGGCCTGAAAATAAGAGAGAAAACGGGTCAACAAGAAAGGGCGGAAATAACGGAACAAACGGAATTCTCTAGGATTTTTTCCGTTTGTTCCGTTATTTCCGTTTGTTCCGTTTTCTCTCTTTTCATTCATCAGTCGCTCTACACGATTAAAAAATATGCCTGAACCGATCGATCCTACCTACGAAGACGATTTCGTTTTCGCTCAGGACAAACCATTCGAGTTGGTTTCGGGTGGGTCACTGTGGCCAGTAAAATTACATTACGCGATTTACGGCGAACTGAATAAGCAACGTGACAATGCGATTCTGGTTTGTCATGCTTTGTCCGGATCGGCCCGCGTCGGCGATTGGTGGCCACAGCTGTTCGGAAATGAAGGCGTTTTCGATCTCTCGCGCGATTGCATTGTCGGGATCAATATCATCGGGTCGTGTTATGGTTCGACAGGGCCGAGAGATGTCGATCCGGCAACTGGCAAAGTTTACGGCTCAGAATTCCCTCTGGTTACAGTGCACGATTGGGTGTCTTCTCAGGCTATCTTGCTCGATCATCTGGGCATCGAAAAACTCCGCGCGGTAATTGGCGGTTCAATCGGCGGGATGCAGGCAATTCAATGGGCAATTGATCTTCCCGGACGAACGCAACTCAGTATTGCCATTGGTGCGGCGCCGCTCACTGCAATCGGACTGGCGTTAAATCATTTGCAGCGGCTGGCAATTTTAAATGACACAAACAACCCGCCAAATGGCGGTCTGGCGCTGGCGCGCGCAATCGCGATGCTCTCATACAAATCTGCCGAGCTTCTCAGTGAGCGCTATGCGCGCAAACCAAATCGTAATAGCGAAAACCCGTTGAAATCGTTGAATGAGCGTTATGATGTCGGCGGTTACCTCGATTACCAGGGTGAGATATTCACAAGGCGTTTCGATGCCAATTCGTACTTGATCATCAGCAAGGCAATGGATAATTTCGATACGGCACACGGATACCTATCTGAACGTGATGCATTGCAGCGTATTCGCGCGCGTGCGCTTTTGGTCGGCATTTCTTCAGATTGGCTCTTCCCTGCTGATGAGGTCAAAGCTTTGAGCGAGCGGATGCGTGATGCTGGAGTTGAAGCGACTTATGCCGAGATTCAATCATCACACGGCCACGATGGTTTTTTAGCAGAGCCTGATAAGCTTGCGCCCCTCGTTCGCCAGGCATTGTCTGAATCGCGCAAACGGGCCTAAAAGGCGGCCTTGACGGGATCTATATCGATGAGTAACATTGCGTTTTCCTTCACGGCTCGTTGAAGACTGAGGGTCAAGGTTGTTTTTCAATTTTGTGGCGGGTATAGCTCAGTAGGTTAGAGCGCCAGATTGTGGCTCTGGAGGCCGTCGGTTCGAGACCGACTACCCGCCCTATCCCAATCAAATTTTCCCGCCAGGTATCAGCCAGATCACAAGGGAAGGAGTGTAAATGGCCGAAGAAAAGAAGAAGCGCATCAAGCTATCTGACGCCTGGCGAGATGCAAAAGAATTGATCGTCGCCCACCGCTGGCGTCTTGCACTTGGCGCAGCACTCATGCTCATCAATCGCCTGGTCGGACTTGTTCTGCCCGCCTCGTCGAAATACATCATAGACGAAGTCATCGTCAAACAGCGTGCAGAGTTGCTCACTCCCATCGCCCTGGCTATCGGAGCGGCTACGCTGGTTCAGGCCGTCACGTCATTTTCTCTTTCGCAAGTGCTCGGCGTAGCGGCCCAGCGCGCGATAACCGAGATGCGGAAGAAGGTTCAGGCCCACGTTGAGCGTTTACCTATTCGTTACTTCGATTCGACTCAAACCGGAAAACTCATCTCACGGATAATGACCGACGCCGAAGGCGTGCGTAATCTCGTTGGCACCGGACTCGTCCAACTTACTGGAAGTATCGTCACCGCGATAATCGCTCTCGTTGTTCTTTTTTATCTCAACTGGCAATTAACCGCTCTGACGATCACTGTCCTTCTCACATTTGGCGGCGGTCTGGCTTATGCATTCAAAAAACTGCGCCCGCTCTTTCGCGAACGCGGCGAGATTCACAGTGAGATAACCGGACGGCTGGCTGAATCTCTCGGTGGCATCCGCATCGTCAAAGCCTACACTGCCGAAAAACGCGAGGAACTTGTCTTTGCGCGTGGGACCCATCGCCTTTTCCGCAATATCAAAAAATCGATGACCGGGGTTTCGGCGATCACTGCCTTCTCTTCTGTCATCATCGGCGCAATTGGCGTGGTCATGATCCTCGTTGGCGGCCAATCGGTTCTCACCGGCTCGATGACGCTGGGTGATATGTTTATGTATATCTTCTTCACCGGATTGATGGCGATGCCGGTGATCGAGATCGCCGCGATCGGCACGCAAATCACAGAAGCCTTTGCCGGCCTCGACCGCATTCGCGAGATTATGAGTATGTCAACTGAGGATCAAGAGGATTCATCGCGCGAGCCATTGAATGAGCTGCGGGGCGAGGTCGAATTTGAAAACGTGTGGTTCGAGTACAACCCTGACGTGCCTGTCCTGAAAAACGTTTCGTTCAAAGCCCCACCCGGTTCGACCACGGCGCTTGTCGGCTCAAGCGGGTCCGGCAAGAGCACATTGATCAGCCTGGTGATGAATTTCAATCAACCACTCACAGGCAAGATCAAAATTGACGGGAGCGATCTGTCCGAGATCAAGCTCCGCGAATATCGCTCACACCTCGGCGTGGTGCTGCAGGACAACTTTCTCTTCGATGGCACTGTTGCCGAAAATATCAGCTTTTCCAAACCTCACGCGACTGATGATGAGATACAGACTGTCAGCCGAATAGCTCACTGTGAAGAGTTCATTGAAGGTTTCGAAAAGAAATACGACACTATCGTTGGCGAGCGAGGTGTGAAACTTTCCGGGGGACAACGCCAGCGCATAGCCATTGCCCGCGCGCTGCTTGCTGAGCCGAGGATTCTGATTCTTGATGAAGCGACCTCGAGCCTCGATAGCGAAAGCGAAGCGCTGATCCAGGAAGGTTTGCGCTCTTTGCGGAAAGGACGGACGACCTTCGTCATCGCCCATCGCCTTTCGACCATTCGCAGCGCTGACCAGATCCTGGTAATGGAAAATGGAGAGATTGTCGAACGCGGCACACACGATGAGCTACTTGCAGCCGGAGGGCGTTACAAACAGCTCTATGACAAGCAATACAAATTCGAGCGAGACCAGTTCGTCAATCCGGGTGAAGATTTCACACCAGATTTACCCAAAGTTGAGATAGAGCGTAAGGCGCCCGCCCCTCGATTAACCGCCTTATGAACCTGGATAGAATACGAAACAAACGAAAATAACGAAACAAACGAAAGGCTAAAGTCTTTTTTCGTTTGTTTCGTTATTTTCGTTTGTTTCGTATTCTTCTTTTATTGATCGATAATGCGGCCTCGGCTGGAACGCTCAAGACCAGATCGACCAGTACCAGGTAATTTGACTCGTCCCCTGTGAATCTCACGTCCTGAAGGGCTGAAGGGCTCGAACGCATTCCCGCCTTCAAGCAGTGAGCTTGTCAGCCTGGTCAGTGATAGCGTATAGGCTCCCGTAACGTTTGGCGCTAAAGGCGTGGCCAGGATAAGGTAAATTGTCGATCTGGAAAGCCGTTGCGTGAGCTGTGCATTCAAACCGCCACCGCCGTCATCAGCGGCAAAAAAATCCTCATTATCATTGCTCTGCATGATAATCAGAGAATCGAATGCCGATGAGTTCATGTTGATCCTGACGTTGTCATTTTGCGCGCCATTGAACCAGTATACATCGACAAAATCTCCCGCCGATGTCTGCAGGTCGCTGGTTACCATTGTCGCATCGCCGACACTTTGTCCGTAATTAAGCTGCGGAGCGGTGATACTCGTTAGTTTCAATGTATAGGCGCCAACACCAACCGGTTGCTCGTCTTCCGTCGTTACGAAGATGACGTAGCGACCCGGGTTCTGAATCACATTCAATAATAGCGCGTTGTCGTTGACATAGTCGCCATCCCCCAATCCGCCGGTATCCTCATCGAATCCAATGGGAATCAGGTTAGCGCCTTCCAACCGATAGAGCAGAAGAAAGGACTCCAACTGTGATGATCGAAGATCTATGGCGACGGTCGTGTTAGGAGCTGTCGTCATAAAGTCATAGGCATCGAAGAAAAATAATTTGCTACCAGCTGCCTGAATCTGGTCATCAGCAGTGAGCTCACTGGTCTTGGTCTCTCCGAATACGATTGATGTGAGATTAACATTGGGCAAATCTCCACCGATCTTTATCGTTACCGCGTTCGATGAGCGACTATTGGCAGTTACGACAACGTTAACGGGGCCCAGAGATCTGCCCAGTCCTGACATCTCAGGCGGGATTACAAGATTGATTTGATCGAGTCCGACAAAGTCTCGAACCGGGCCGGCGAAATCAACTCTCGCAGGCACACCCTGAAGCGTAACACTCACCGATTCGGCTACGCCATTACCGTCAGTCGGATTTGCCGCGGGAGTGTAGCGAATTCCGGTGGTGTAGAGAATAAGGAAATTCGGTGCTGTTCTCGTCCCGGCGTTCACATCACGTTCACTTCCATCAGGATTGAAGACCGGCAGATAGCTGACCCCATCGGTGGTCGTCAATGCTGCCGCTGTTCCGGTTCCGGTCGATCTCGCCGAAAACACACCCGGCGAGGCTCTCTCAACTCTGAAGGTACCAGTACGGGTCGTGTTGTCAGAGTTGGTCACAACAATCATCGCATCGCCATCCTGGATATTTGCCGGTATCAAAATATTGAGCTGTCCGGTAGAGGCGAAGAAAAGTGCGGCCCGGGTGCCATTGATGGTAACACTCACACCGCCGAGCGTCACCGGTAAAGGCAAGGGACCGGCAAAAAAATTCTGGTTGTTCTGTGTCACGAATGTTCCGAAGGCTGCGGCAATTGTGTCAGGCGATATAGCCTTATTCGCGGAATTATCGAAACTCGCTGCGTTAACGACAGTGACAGTAGTTTGCGCCAAAGCTGATTCGTGGCGGAGGTTCAGGCCCCAGCGGGAAAGACCGAAACTCACAAATGCCAACAAGAGCGCAGTGAGGATGAATGGGCGCGCAGACGAGCGGATAGGGGATGAAACAAATTTCATAGGTATCTCCTCTGACGGTCTGGGTTATATTTTGATACACGGACCTCAAATAAGCTCGATCTCCATTCCGCGGTTTTGAGGCGCGGAGAGTCAAGCGACGTGAAGTTAGGGGGTGGAAATTGCCAATTTCCTGAGCCAATCTATATTTCTCTTCAGCGTACTGTCAAGGACGTTTCCGCCCTGTTGAAGAACTCTCGTTGAGGGAGAAATGAATAAGGTCCAAGAGAGAATACGAAACAAACGAAATAAACGAAACAAACGAAAAATTTGGGCATTTTTCGTTTGTTTCGTTTATTTCTATTGTTTCGTATTCTCTCCTGGACCTTATTCAGTGAAGAATCACAGGTCAACACGGATGCAACGGAGACACAGATTACGTGTCTGCCTTGCATCCGTGTCAATACCTTACCTGCCTATCCGGACGGTCGCCATATTGGAGGTCCGGCCTGCCACAGTCAGTTTGATCCCAACCGTGCCGGCTCCCGCCAATTCCGTCGGAACGAGCATATTAATTTGATCGAGACCCGAGAAATCGGGTGCGGGCCCTGCCCATGTGACTGTAACAGGTATGTTTTGAATCGTCGCGCTGACCGCCTCAGCCATGCCGTTGCTATCATTTGGGTTTGCAGCCGGCGCATTGCGGGTTCCTGTCACGTAGACCACCAGGAAGGTGGGTTTAGCAGCTGTACCCGGACTCACATCGCGCTCGCTTCCATCCGGGTTAAAGACCGGTTGAAATGTGATGCCATCGTTAGTCCATAATGCCGCAGCCGTTCCCTGCCCGGTCGAGCTTACAGTGAAGATGCCTGTAGCCGATTGGACCATATTGATAGTGCCGGTATCGGTCGAACCATCATTGTTAGTTACGACGACTGTTGCCATGCCACTGGAAATGAGCGACGGCAACATGAAATTGATCTGCCCGTTGTTTGCGAAGAGCAATTGTGCTGCTGTGCCGTTGACCGTCACCGTCACTCCACCCAGCGAGGTGGGAAGTGGCTGGCTCGACGCAGCAATGGACCGCCCATCATCCGTTTGGAACCGTCCGAACATAGCAACCAATGAATCGGGCGCAACTGCATCACTGGCGTAGCTTGCCGCATTGACAACGACGAGGCCGGCAGGCTGCGCTGATGGCGGAGCTGTGTTGGCTATTGCAATGCCGCGAATTACTTCTCCACCGCCGATATTGCCGATCAAGCTTGCAGCGCCAGTGGCCAGATTGATCCTGTGGAGCTGCGATACCCCTCCGACAGTCAATGAGGCATAGGCGTTATTCGTCTGGTCACCGATGTCGAATCCAACCATTTCGTTCGTGTCCACACCGAGCGGGCCAATGGTGAATAGTTGCCCGGTGTTCGGCGAGGTCGGCGTGCCGCCCGGCGAGCCCTGCATGACCAGCGAGTCGAAGCTGGAATCGATCACGTAGAGTGTGGTCGAGGGCGTGCCTGCGACGTTGTTGTCATAGGCCGCGCCGACAATGAACGGAGGCTGCCCTATGCGCTGGTCTGCATAATTGAGAAATGGGTCGCCGCCGGCAACTGCAGGCGCACCAGTATCGGGAACAAAGCGCAGGTTGTGTGTCGCAGTGCTGACGACACGTATGCGATCAGGCATCGGATTGAAATCGAAGCCGTATGCAACTCCATTTAATTGGGGACTGGTGATCCCCGTCCCGACCTGAGTTGCGACGCCAGTCAATGGATTGACGGTGAAGATTCGGCTACTGCTGCCGATTGCATAAAGTTGCCCGTTCGCCGGCCGGAAATCGATGCCGATAACTGTCTCATCGCCCAACCCGGTGATCGTTGTGGTGCTCAGAATGACACCCGGAGCAGAAGGATTGAAGCTGATTAGCTTGTTGCTATTGGTGGCAGCAAAGATAGTTTCGATGCGCGGCGCGATCGCAATGCCGCGGATCGTCGCATTGCCGCCGATTGCACCGATCAGGGTTGTCGCGCCCGTCGCCAGGTTTAGCGTGTAAAGGCTTGAATTTGTCGCACCGGTCGCGGTCAGGGATATGAAGGCCGCGTCTGTCGCCGGCGCGATATCAAACCCGACTTGATCAGTCGTGTTGACACCGAGCATCCCGACCGTTGTCAAAGTCCCGGTATTTGGCGAGATCGGAGTGCCACCGAGCGAGCCCTGCAGTAAGAGCGCATCAAGATTCGAGTCAATGACATAAAGCGAGGTCGCGGTTGCGCCGGCAACATTATTTGTATAAGCCGCGCCGACGACATTCGGTGTCGCGCTGGCATTCGCATCACTGGAAGCGAAAGCCAGAGTTCCATCAACACCGGCGATAGCTCCATTAATCGGATTGAGCCGGAGGCTCTGTCTTGCATCGCTGACGGTGCGAATACGGTCCGGCACCGGATTGAAATCGAAGCCGAAAGATGCGCCCGTGAACGGCGGGGTGAACGCCGCGCCTCCGACCGACGTTGCGGCGCCGGTTGCCGTGTTGAGCGTGTAAACACGGCTCTGGTTGCTCGCTGCGAAGAGCTGCCCGGTGGCCGGACGGAAATCAATGCCAACCAGCATCTCGCCTGCGCCGAGACCGGTAATTGCAAGCGTGCTGGCGATCGTTCCTGGCGTGCCGCTATTGAATCTGAGCAAATTATTGTTCGAAGTCAACGCGAAGATCGTCTCAACTCGCACGACCGCGGAGATATCGCGGATCGTGTCGGTGACGCCGATAGTCCCGATAAGCGTTGCCGCTCCCGTCTGTAGATTGATCCGATAGAGCGATGAGAATGCACTTGCACCATTTATTGTGAGAGAGGCAAAGGCAATGCCGCCAGGATTGGTGATATCGAAGCCGGCCACATCGGTCACATCAATGCCGAGCGAACCGACTGTCGTCAGCATCCCCGTATTGGGCGAAACCGGCGCACCACCTAATGAGCCCTGGAGCACAAGCGTATCGCGTTCTGAGTCGATCCCGTAGAGCGATGTAGTCGTCGCGCCGCCGAAGTTATTGGTGTAGGCTGAAGCGACTACGCTCGGATTGCTACTCGCGCCTGCATCGCCTGATGCGTAAGCAAGGCCCGTGTCCATACCTGCGATTGCGCCATTGTTAGGGTTGAGCCTCAGATTTTGGTCACCATCACTGACCAGACGGATGCGGTCAGGTAGAGGGTTGAAATCAATGCCAAAAGAATTGCCGATGACCGTCGGTGTGAACGGCGCCCCTGCCGCGGTCACCGCACCCGTCATCGTGTTAACTGTATAGACGATGCTTGCGGTGCTGACGGCGTAGAGCACCCCCGTGGCCGGACGAAAATCGATGCCAAGCAGGACTTCGCCCACAGGCAAGCCGGTGATCGGCACGTTACGAATGATCGCGCCGGGGGTGGCCGGATTGAAGCTTATTAAATTGCCCCCCGTAGTTAGTGCGAAGATCGTGCCTTCAATCGCCGGACCCGGCAAGACCTGAAATGCGCTTACCGTTTCCGTTAATTTGAAGTTAAATCCTCCCGGCAAAGCCGGTAGGGGTTGAACCAAAGTGCTCGTCAACCCCAACAATCCGAGTACGAGAAGTAAAGATTTCCAGGTGATTCTAGTGGTGTGTTTCATATGGTTGATTTTTTATCTCCTTTCACGCTGCTGTGGGGCATGACTTGAAGACCGCTCTCAAGCACACCTTTTTATTCACTACGTGCTCGAAGAGAGATTTGGATGGGGAAGAACAGACGATTCCCAGACGCACATTTTGGGCAAGGAAGGCGCGTTCTGAGACGGTTTGACCTGTGTGACTGATACAGGTGAGGATGACAGTCGCACCCAAACTGCACACATGGGGGAGACCAGACCGTCAAATTACAGAAGCCCGGTAGGCTTTTCCCACTAGAAGACGCGAAACTACCGCAACAAGATCAAAAGGCACCAATAAATTTGAGGGGCTTATTTGCAAACCAGGGGGGTCAGGGCTTCGATGATTTAATAACACTCTACGCGCTGGATTGAATTGATGTCAAGCAATTAATTAAACCCACTCTTGATTATTTTACGTAACATAGGCGGTATTTTTGCTATATCAAAGGACAGGAAGATTGGGACAAATGAACCACGGATCAGCACGGATGCGACGGATAAACGCGGATTAAATCCGTAATAATCCGTCGCATCCGTGCTGATCCGTAGTTCATTCCAGTCTCCCAATGTTGCTTTGCTTCGATTCAGACCTTGATACCGAGCTCTTGCCAAGCCACCTAAGCCCGATCACGATTGAGAAACATTTGTGCCGAGTTGCTAAAGAATCAGCCATGAAGTAGCATCTATAAATAAATATACTAGCTGGGATATTTAACATCAACTTAGCATTCAAGCATTAGACTCTAGCTTTGCTGCCAGGTGTGCCAATAGCCGCTCAATTTCTTAACACCAAGACTCCAAGAACGAAAAGAGTAAATAGATTTTAGCTTTTATTGGCGCTCTCGGCGTCTTGGCTGTGAAAGATACTCAATCATTACTTCAACCGCCATACAGGCGCTTCCTTCAACAGGAGAGGAGTTTTCAATGAAAGAAAACAAACAAATCCCAGACATCCCCGTTTCAGTGATCATCAAGCCTCTCATGGCAATGTTACTCATACTTCTTGCTTTTGCCCCAGTCTTCGGACAGCAAGCCGCGACTGCGACGATAGAGGGGGTCATCACAGACCCGAATGGCGCTGTCGTTCAAAGTGCAAAGATCGTCGCACGCAATGCCGATACCGGTTTCACACGCGAGATCACTACCGACGACAGCGGCATCTACCGCCTCACAGCCCTTCCTCCCGGATCATATCAACTCAGCGCGAGCGCGCAGGGATTTGCCGAAAACAAATATGGTGTTGTGACACTAAACGTCGGTCAAAAGCTCAATGTGGACCTCATGCTGCGAATCAATGTCAGCGAGACTGTCGAGATTACTGGTACCGCCCCGGTGGTCGAAACTACACGTACACAGATGAGCAGCTCTGTCAACGAACGCGTAGTTCGTGAATTTCCGGTCAATGGCCGCAACTTCCTCGATTTCGTCACGCTTACCCCGGGTGTAGTGCGCGATCCGCGAGGCGGTGACCTTTCCTTTGGCGGACAGAAAGGCACGCTCAACAGCATCCAGATTGATGGTGTCGACAATAATAATATGTTCTTTGGCCAATCGCTCGGGCGCACTGGTTCAGGTCGCGCGCCGTATCAATTCAGCCAGGACGCAGTGCAGGAGTTCCAGGTCAACACCAACAGCTTCTCGGTCGAGTTCGGTCGCGCTGCCGGCGGGGCAATCAACGTTATCACCAAGTCAGGCACCAATGAGTTTCATGGCGTCGGTTTCGATTTCTTTCGTGATCGCTCGCTCAATGCCAACAGCCTGCGGTACGACGCAGCATTGGAGAGCTTCACCGGTGGCAAGCCGGCGCTCATCCCCAACGGTCGCTTTTTCGATACAAGGGCGACTCTGCCAAATGGCTCACCTAATCCGGCATTCAATACCGTAACCGGACTCGCAACCAAGCCCCCTTACCACTTCCATCAGTTTGGCGGCAACATCGGTGGGCCGATCAAGAAAGACCGCGTGTTCTTCTTTTTCAATTACGACGGGCAACGCAACACGCAGCCCAACATCGTCAACCAGTTGCCCGATCCGGTGGCAACCGATCCGGCCTCAATTGCAGGCCGAAATAGACTCCTGCCCCTGACATCCAACTATGTGCGCCAGTTCAATCAGGATGTCTTTCTGGCCAAAGTAGATGTGCAGGTTGATGCGGCCAACCGCCTCAACTTCCGTTACAATCGCCAGAAATTCACCGGGACTAATCTGGAGAGCAATGGGACGACCGTTGCGCAAGAACACAGCGGCAACAGCCTCGTGACGACCGACACCTTTACAATCACGCTCAACACGGCCTTCTCGTCGCGCCTGCTCAACGAATTTCGCACCCAGGTCGCACGGGACCGCGAGCCGGGCACGGCCAATATAGACACTCCCGAAGCGATCATCAGCGAGCGCGGCCAGGCAGCCCTCACCATCGGACGCAACAACTTCAGCCCGCGTGAAACGACGGAGCGAAAATACCAGTTCATTGACAATGTTTCGTACATCGCGGGCAAGCACATCCTGAAGGGTGGCGGGGATATCAATCTCGAGAAGATCAAGAACTTCTTCCCTGGCTTCTTCGGCGCCGGCTACACTTACACTAGCTACGCCAATTTCAACAACAACGTAGTAACCAGCTTCACACAGGCATTCGCCGGGGACGGCACGTCAGGGCCGACGACCTTCCCAGACTTCAATGAGTATGGTTTCTTCCTTCAAGACGATTGGCGCGCAACGAGCCGTCTGACACTCAACCTCGGCGTGCGCTATGATATTCAATTGATGAAGCAGGGGCCGACTCGCAATACGAATCTCGCCCTGACTGCTGCAGGTATTGATACGACGCGCATCAACAACGACTACAACAATGTCGCGCCGCGATTAGGCTTCGCCTGGAGCCCAACTAAGAGCGACCGCATCGTGGTGCGCGGCGGATACGGCCTCTACTATGGCCGCACTCCGGCCATAGCGATCGGCACGGCCCATTCCAATAACGGCCTCAACTCGATCAGCATCACGCTAACTAACCCAACGGGGCTCGTATACCCATTCCGTTTCGGCAGCCTCGACGAGATCAGGGCGCGAGGAGGCGCGGCTGCGGCGCCGAATCTCTTTGTCTTCGAGCGCAACTACCAGCAGCCTTATACCATGCAGGGTAGCTTCGGGATCGAATATGGTCTAATGGATGATCTTTCCGTGAGTGTTTCGTACCTCTCGGTCAAAGGCCGTCATCTGCAGCGAACTCGTGACATCAACCTGCTGTCGCCTGTGCCGACGCCTATTTCAGGCGCGATTGTCCCAACATTCCTGCGACATCCGGGCGCGACCAGCCCGACGCGCCCCATCACCGGCTTTGGCCGCATCAGTGAGTTCGAGAGCAATGGCCTCTCGAACTACAATGCGCTCGCCCTGCAAATCAACAAGCGCTTCTCGCGCAACTTCCAGGCGCTCTTCGCCTACACCTTCTCGAAGGTGATCGATGACGCGCCGGATGCAACCTCGGTGGTTGCAAACAATGCGGGTGATGATCTCAAGCAGGCTCAGCAGAGCTTCCTGCTCAGTGATGAGCGCGGGCCCGGCAATTCCAATACGCCGCATCGTGTAGTGGCGAGCGGATTGTGGGATCTGGATTATTTTAAAGGTAAGGGCGGCCCCGCTCGTATGATTCTGGGCGGCTGGCAGGTAAGCGGGATCTTTCAGGCCAACGCCAACCTGCCTTTCTCAGTCCGGCTTGGGAATAACGTCGACCTCAACAACGATAGCAACCGCAGCTCGGATCGCGCCCCAGGCTATGGACGCAATTCATTTTACAAGGGCTATTTCGTCGGCCTCGACTTCCGGATGACAAAGACCTTCTACTTCACCGAGAAGTACCGGCTGCAATTCATTGCTGAATTCTTCAACATTTTCAATCGGCTCAATATCTCCAGCTTTAACGGCCAACTCTATAATGTGAATGGGCTGAACACACCCGGCGTCAGCCTCACGCAGCGGCCTGATTTCGGTAACCCTCGTGGTGCCTTCGATCCGCGATTTGGCCAGCTGGCATTGAAGTTCATCTTCTAGCCGGTTTTTTCACACCAAGACAAAGAGAGAATACGAAACAAACGAAAATAACGTAACAAACGAAAAAGCCTAAAACTTTTCGTTTGTTACGTTATTTTCGTTTGTTTCGTATTCTCTCTTTGTCTTGGTGTAGAGCTACCCGTTATTTCCGTTTGTTCCGTTTTCTCTTGTTTTACTTAATGGGTTGCACTTCGGATTTGACATCGACACCATTGCTCGAAAGCGTAATCGAGACCACACGCTGTAAATCAGCCACCGACTTGTTGTAATCACCAAGCGCCTGCAATTCGGAGAACCGTGCCTGCGAGAGATCGTTTTGTCGGGTCAGGACCAGGAAGGTTGACGAGAGACCAGCCTCGAACTTTTTCTGCTCGCCTTCAAGCTGCTGTTTCGCATATTCACGAGCCGCGCTTGAAGATTCGATACGCATCTTAGCAGTCTCGACCGCTTGAATGGCATTGCGAACCTCGACCTCGATGTCCTGTATCTGGCGTCGGGTTTGCAGATCGGTCTGTTTTTCAACCTCATTTGCGCGTGCGAGATTGGCCTTCGCTGTCCGGTTACGCAGCGGCAAACTGAAGTTCACACCGACGAACCATGTTCTGAAATCATTCTTAAGTAGGTTACTAATCGAAGTACCGTACCCACCGATAAATTCCGGATCAACGGGGGTCACAGCACTGCGAGGCGTCCCGCCCACGCCCGCCATCCTGTAGCTGGCTATGAAATCGATCTGCGGCTTGGCCTGATTGCGGAAATAGTCGATGTCAATCTGGTTCATCTCCTTCTGAAGACCAAACCTTTTGACTTCAGGCCGATTCTCAATTGCCAGCCTAAGCGCATCTGGGAGCGGCAAAACGACGGGTTGGACATCAAAAGACTCGACCGGCTCAATCTTTGCATCCCACAAATCCGCGTTCGGGCCATCAACAGTGAGAGCTTTGAGCGCGTTCTCCGCAATCGCCACACCGTTCATTGTTTGATAGACCTGTGTTCGGCGCGTTTCGACCAGAGTCTTGGCGTTGATCACGTCAATCGGGGCGAGTGTGCCAACATCGACCTGACGCTGGTTGTTGCGCAACTGTGTTTCGACCAGATCGACCGACTCGCGCGCGATCTCCTCACTCTTGATCGCGAGCGCGAGGTCCCAGTAGGCTGCCTGGACACGAGATATGATTTCAATTGCGCGCTGCCGAAATACTGCGTCAGACAGATCGAGTCGTTTTTTCGAGATTTTGATTTGCCGCCTATATTGATCAATTTTGTAATCCTTGAAGAGCGGCTGTGTGATTTGGAAAGTAAGCGCCGGGCTGTATTGCGGTGACAGTTGTTCGGTGTTGCTTGTGTTGCGGAAATTGTTGAAGTTGATCTGGTAAGAAGCACCAGTCTTCCCGATCAATTGTTGAAATCCGAAATTGTATGTAGCGGTATTCCTCACGGTAGCGGGTTGGGTAGTACCGCTGAATATAAACGTGTTCGCCGAGGTAGCTGCGTTGTATGAAATCGTGGAACTGGTCACCGGATCGTAGACACCCTGTGCAGCCAGTAGGTC
>JAKEHZ010000115.1 GCA_022614735.1 Acidobacteriota bacterium
TGAAGTAGATCGTCACCGAACTTTGACCACTTGTGAGAGACTGGATGATCGGTATCGGGAATTCGCCGCCGGCAAGGAAACTCGCCTTCTGGCCATGCATGGCGATCAGGTTCGGTTCGGCCAGCTCGCGTATTGCGCCCCGCGAATGGAGCGCTCTCACAAAAGACATAATCGACGACGTCGGTTGGCCAAGAAGGAGATTGACCCCGGTAGTTGCCAGAGCTTGTGCCACCAGATTGGTATTAATCAGGTCAATACCGGAATTATCGACTTGGGAGGGGCCGCCGGAACTGATATATGCCGGAAGAGTTCGATTGCCAATACCATAGGACGTGGCGACTTCGCGCAGGATCTGCCGGTTCACCTCCGCCACGCGGATCTGCAATTGTACCTGCGCAGCGTCCATTACAGGGGCTTTAAGCAGATTCGTGACTTTCAATCCGGTGGCTTCGATGATCTTCTGGACCTGATCGGCAAGTTCCGGCCGGGTCACGCTGCCGGAGATGACGACTGAATTATTGACCTGACTGAGCTGGATATTCTCTTTCGGGAAGAGGATCTTGATCTGGTTATCGATCAGCGACAGGTTCACCTGCACGTAAATGTCGAAGACCAGCATCCGCTCAGCTATGCCTTTGGGACGCTTAGCCCAGGCGACGAGATTGACCTGACCGAAGGCGAGACCGTTGATGAGCGCCGTACGATATGAGATCGGAACCACCTCGGCGATCTTCGGATCTGAGATCGAAAGACGCTCATACTCCTCGTCGAATTCGATCAGTCGAGACTGGCCAACCAGCACATCGATCTTTATCGATGGGGCATTGTTGGAAAATGAGGCTTGTATTGTAGCTTTCTCCTGTGCGCCCGCATAAACACTCAGCGCAACCAGGAAAGTCAGCATGACTACGAGCCTGGAAACAATACGCCCCACGGGGTGAGCGAAAGAACGACAGCGGTAGATATGGTGATTCATAACGTCTCCTGAGTGTCCGATTGCCGGTTGAGGGTTGCCGGTTGCCGGTTCGCAGTTCAGAGATTCATCACAAAACTGGGACCTGACAACCGACTACCGACTACCGGCTACCGGCTACCCTTTTATGGGATCATTTCGACGCGAGTTCGCTTCGCGCCTTCAATCAATTCAATTGTCGGACCAATCGGACCCACCTTTTTCACAGGTGTAGTCTGAGCAGGCTGATTTAACCCACTGAAATTAATATTAAAGGGAGGCGGCGTCGGCCCCGGTCTCGCGCCGAATCCTGTATTTCGCGCGCCTTCCAGAGCGCGTCGCTCAAGCGCGATGTCATTGATCACATCACGCCTGGTTGCGCCTCGAGTAGTCTCAATTATCTGGTCTGTGGCATTGCGGATGGAAAGCTGCAGGCGTCCCTCGGCCTCAGCGAGTTTCAACTTCTCGGCCTGGTTTGGTGTCACTTCCAGAGTAACTGTGTTGACCAGAGCCGGTTTCCCGTCGGGCTTGTTCTGCATCTGCTGCCCGCCTGCGAGCACTCGAACTTTTTGCAGGATCACTTTCGAGACCTGCTTCGCACCATCAATTTGCGGTTGCATAATTGCGATGACGTCGACATATGACCCCGGCGACACAAATCCGCCCACACTGCTTGCCTCATCCACACGCACTGAGACGGCACGCATTCCGGCCGGCGTTACGCCCGGCAATCCCGGCTGGGCTCCGATTCCCGCCAGTTGCTTTTCGAGGATGGGGGTTTTAGCCGAAATATCAACCACGGCTACGCGCCCGAGCACTTCTTCGCGCCTGACCAATGTCTTCTCCGGCAAGATCTTTTTCGGATATCTCACAACAGCGATCTGCAGTTCGCTGATCTGTGTGCCGAGTGGGATATCTGTGGTAGCAATGACGACTTCGGTCTCATCCTTAGCACGTTCACTGGCCACTTGTTTCCTCAGGTAAATCTGGGCCGCATAAATCGAGAGCAGACCGAAAAAGACCGCGCCGGCAAGGGCTAGCAGGAAGCGTCTGTTCATCGTGGTAACTCCTTATCTCATTTAAAAATCTCTTTCAAACTCAAATAACTACTCGTGTACCATATGGCACGTTACTCCCATTAGAATTCCGGATTGAGGTTGGCCGCCATCTTGAGGTTGGCCGCCAGACCCGCCAGGCGGAGCTGGACTGCTGAACGCAGCCAGGAGAAATGGTAACGGGGTCTCGAATTGATGGTCGATCCGAATACCAACTCGCTCGCCGCGCTTCCCGTCGGAATAGTTAAGCTCAAAGGTATCATCCGCTGTGCCATAAGCCTGATCCCCGCCCGGATTAACACGCACTAAGTTGATTGTAGTAACCGCACCAGTCCCCACTCCGGAGCTATTCAAATAGGATTCGACACGTGTTCGGGCAGCCGCTTTCACATCGCCTTCAGACGCGTAGGACAGTCCGGCGCCATATGGCAATACCAGGACCCGTGCGCCTTCTCGCGCGGCGATAGTGAGAGACTGCTTCACTGCCCAGGCGCGACCGATCTCAAAGATGAAGAAGACAAATATCAGGAACATCGGAAGAAGAAAGGCTATCTCGACCATCGCCTGACCGGCCTCCGCCTTCCTCCTCCAGTGAGACTTGAGGGCTGTCCCCGAGCTGTTCGCCACTTTGGTTTCATGATACTCGCTATCTCTCATAACGTCTCCGACCTGACCAATCCAGATAACCGCCGGATAACTGCCAGATAACTGCTAGATAACTGAATGACTAACTGCCACGTTTCATAGTGCAGGAAGCCTCGAGGTAGAGTGGCACGAAATTACTGGCGAAATTTCCTATCGGCAGCTTCACCGGATAGAGCAATACGACTCTCACAATCTGTTTGTTGTTACTGACCAGTCCCAATATATTCCGGAATTGGCGTTCGTTGTCGGCGAAGAAGAGAACACTCTCGCCGTCAAATCCATTGTTCTTTACGTATTGCCGGACAACCGGTATGACATATTTCTCAAAGTTTATTGCATCACCCAGATTCGGGTCGCAGGCGGGCGGATTGCAGTGATTGTTATCACCGCCATGCGGGTTCTTCGCCCAGATTCGAGCGCCCTCGTAGGCAGCCCCATGAAGCACCATCGAAGTATTGAAGCCCTGCGCGATAAAAGCGACGCCAACCAGCATGAGAAATAGGACAGGGATGATAAAGGCGAATTCAAGCAGTGATTGTCCCTGTTCGCTTCTCCTGACAATTCGGTTGTCACCATGGTATCCGGAATAGTGAGGACTATGTGAAAGCTCTCTCATTGGAACCTCGTTAGAGAAAAGGGTGTGGGTCGTTCAAATCCCGATCGCTTGCCGGCAGTCATTGCAGAAATCCGGTAAAGATCGCGATCATCGTCCCGAGGGCAATTGCCACACCAAATGGTGTTCTGACCGAAGCAATGCTTTTGTCATCCTGTCCATCCAGGTGAATCGCGTACAACTTCACACTGGGTAAGAAGAACCCCAGAAAGTTCCACAGCACACGGCGAAATCTGAGCCAGGTAATTTTGAGCTTTCCTTCTTTAATCACGGCGAACGCCGCGAATAAAGGATAACACAAGAGCGTTGCCAGCAAAGCACGGACAACATCTATAGCCCCGGTGAAAGCCCCAATCGCCATCAGGAATTTGACATCTCCCGCTTTCATCCCACCAACCATGTATGGGATGAGGAGCAGCAGAAAAGCCAGTCCTATACCTTTCAAGCCGAAAATAAGGCCATCCCAGCCGCGCCAGAGCAGGTTAAAGACCAACCCGATCAATGCGGCCGGAAAGACCAGAAAGTTCGGAATGCGCCGCTCGCGTAAATCAAAAAACGACACCGCGACAACAAAAAATGTCAATGCGGCAGCATAGATTAAATACCAGTCCATCAGGGAAAGGATCACCGGGCACCATCTGGCGATGATCCCACGAATTTAATTGAGAATGTTAAAGCAAAAGCTGTATTGATAGCTGAGCCAGACGGCAGATCGAACCTGACTGTGCCACGAGACGATGGGAAGCCACTCGGTGAGGTGCGTTTATTAGTTTGAACCTCTTTTTCATTTATATAACCTCAGTCGCGCTTTTTTCGGGGCAACGAATTTGCAACTGAGTGAGAAATGATTTCTTTCAATTATTATCGCATGCTCTCTTTAACCTGAGAGCGGGGTGGCGACCAGTGTCAAGTTGCGAACAGACCAAGTTACGAAATACTGTCATTCGCCGTTTTCAGCCTGACATTGATCTTGCTGAAAATCTGGCTGATGCTCTGACCCATAGTCGTCAGAACGAAGACAGCCGCAGCACCAATCAGAACTAATAAGAGCGAATATTCAACGATATCCTGCCCTTGCTCATCCCTCAAAAACTCTTTGATCATGGATTCCTCCTAATTTGCATGTCTAATGTTCGAAGACACAGGTTATTTTGGTTGCGCGGATATAACTCAGGGGATGATTTAGTTGAATCCGATGAAACAACCAGTGACTAGGTGAAGGTGGTTGCGATGTTTTCAAGCTTACTGGCGAGGATCACCCTTATCAGCTTAGGATCAACAAAACGGCTACTGCGGGATCAGAATCATGAACTAATAATTCTGTCCCGAAGATGCCTGTCCCCTGACAAGCACACTTCAGGAACTACTATTTGTAATTTTCGGGGGACGGATTGTTGATGCTATAAAGACCGACTCGGTGCTAATTTTGTTGAATTATCAGCGCGATCTACGTCAGTGAGCAGAAAGCGGAGGGCATTCTAACCGCAATCCCGTGATTGATCAAGGGGAAATTGATCTCGAATGAAATTCTAAATAAGCATGCTAACCACACAGCAGAAGTACCAGGCTGAGTAGATCAGTTTCAGAAATGTAACAAACGATATTTTCTTTTTCCTCTTTTGTTTCGTTATTTGTGTTTGTCTCGTATTCTCTTAAACTCACGCGTAGGAGAGAGGCACGGCTTAATTCACTCTGTCGCTATGCGGCAATGGAATTGGGAACACGAATCATGCACAGCCTCCAGATAAATTAATATCCACTCGAACGAATGCATCATTCAGTTATCAAACAACAACTCATACCGACTGAACGTTTGTCTCTCTGGCAGTTCATGACGCTTGGCATATCCTGGCTTCTGGTAAGTTCATTGCTCACCTTCACCCGCCTCACACATCCGGCTTTCGGGATCCAGGGAGATCTGCCCCTCCATTATCACATCACACGATCTTTCGCGCAGAGCTTTGCTGAAGGCGACTTCTTGCCGAGATGGGCTGGTTTGCTTGACGGCGGGCGTGGTGACGCTCTCTTCACTTTTTATCCGCCGCTGTCATATTTGCTGAGTGCCGTCCTCATGAAGTTCTTCAATATTGACGTTCTGACCTCGCTCAAGCTTATCTCGCTGCTCATTCTGATCATTGCTCAGATCAGCGCTTATCTCCTGGCGCGTGAGTTCTTCTCTGGCGCGCGCAGCGTAATTGTCTCTCTGGCTTATGTCCTGCTGCCGGCTTATCCGCTGATTGCCCTTTATCGAGCATTTCTCGCAAATGCTCTCGCGCTCAGCCTGGCGCCACTGGTACTGCTCGGAGCGCATCTGCTGCTGGCCGGCAAACGACCATCAAGAGGGCTTGTCATCTTTGCGCTCAGCTTCAGCGCGGTCATTCTGACGCATACGATCACGACATATCTCTGCGGAATTGTCATCGGAATAATGGCGTTGATCTACCTGACACGCTTTGACCATCAAGAAGCCCGCTGGCGCGGGGTCTGGCGACTTGGCGCAGCTGGAATAATTGTTGTAGCGCTGACGGCATTCTTTCTCTGGCCACAGGTCGTCGAAAGGAATTGGGGGCAGGTTGGACTGTCGATCGTGCAACAAGAATATCGCAATTACTTCCTCTTCGCAGAAACGTCGGACCGCAGTCGCTATCGCCAGGCGTGGTCCGGTCTCAATTACGTCACGAGTTTAATCACGCTTACTCAAACGCTGACCGCAATGTTGTTCGGATTGATCTGCTGGCGCCTGCTGAAACCCGAAAAAAAAACGCTTCCCGATGTTCCGATCATCCGGTTGAGCATGGCACTGGTGGCATTTGGGCTGTTCATCTCGCTGCCGATTTCTGATCCACTCTGGAGATATCTGCCGGGAATGAAGTATGTGCAATTTCCCTGGCGATTTCAGCCTTTCGCCGCGCTTGCTTGTGGTCTGCTGGCAGCCGCAGCTCTTGATCGATGGAAAGCGCTCGGGCGTGTGATACGGAACTTAATCGCCGCAGGACTGACGTGGCTGGTCATCGCTAACTGCGTCTTTACGGTCATGCTGTTGCGCTTGGACGAGCCGGGTTTGACACGCGCGCAAACAGCAGAATTGCTCAGCTCGCCCTTCGCGAAGCCAGTGACGGCCGAAGAAGGCCGGCGACTGCAGGATGAAGACGATCTTAAATTCATACCCTATGCCGCGAACGAGATCTATTTTCGCCCGCAAGGATCCGATTTCACCCTCTATCCGCCCGCTGCAATACCTGGCGATCTATCATTCATCAACGGGAGGGGTAGTGTTATTGCAAAACAACTCAACATCGCGCTGCGCGAATTCAGGATTGAGTGTGAAGATGGAGCGCAAGTGCGGATCGAAACTTATTATTACCCGCACTGGGTCGCTCGGCTCAATGGAACCGAAGTCAAGATTAAAGTTGAAGAGGGGACAGGATTGATGTTACTTGATCTGCCCGGAGGCAGGCATCACCTCAAACTCAATTACGAGATTCGCGATACTTCAGAGCGTGTGGCGCGATCAATTTCAATTGTCGCCTGGTTGCTCTTCGCGGGATGGGGAATTTTCAAGCTTATTGCTCACATTCGAGCTAAATCGAAGCTCAACAACATTGGGACACGTGGATGAACCACGGATTTACACGGATGCGACGGATATTCACGGATCAAATCCGCGCTAATCCGTCGCATCCGTGTAAATCCGTGGTTCATATGTCTCCCCGCCGCAACTACCAGCGTGCTATACTTTATTTTTATGAATGAATTAGCGGGCGTCTATATTCACATACCATTCTGCGCCACACGTTGCCACTACTGCAATTTTGCGACAGGCGGCTACGAACCGGAGATTGCGCGACGATATTCGGCTGCTCTTGTCAATGAGATCACCTGTGCCGGCAAAGCGATGGCCAACTCACCCTCACTCGCTGCAATGAATGCTGTAGATACAATTTATTTTGGCGGCGGCACTCCAACGACCCTCTCCGTCGAACAACTTTCAAGCCTGATCGAAATCTGCCTCAATACTTTCGATCTTGGGCCGGATCCTGAGATAACGGCTGAAGCCAATCCCGGCTCGGTTTCACTCGACTATCTCAAAGACCTGCGTGCAGCCGGGATAAATCGTTTGAGCTTCGGTGTGCAATCGTTCGACGATGGCGAATTGCAAATGATCGGGCGCACACACTCAGCGGGAGACGCGCGTCGAGCCGTGAAGATGGCACGCGCCGCAGGTTTCAAGAACGCCAGCATTGACCTGATCGCAGGCTTACCTGAACAGAAGATGGAGACGTGGCGGCGTAATCTCGATGAAGCCTTCATGCTCGGGCCGGATCATCTGTCGGTCTATCTGCTCGAACTTTACCAGGACGCTCCTCTGCTCCATCGTATCGAGCGCGGTGAATTGCGCGCGATTGACGAGGAGTTGACTGTCGATATGTATTTCACCTTGATGGATGAAGCTGAGAAGAACGGCTATGAGCACTACGAAATTTCAAACTGGGCGCGTCCCGATTTTCAGTCGCACCACAACTTGAAATACTGGACGGGAGCGCCGTACTGGGCTTTTGGAGTTTCGGCTGCGGGGTATGATGGCCGGTCGCGATGGTCTAATACGCGAAATATCCACGAGTATCTCGAAAAGGTCGAATGCGGCCAGTCGCCCATCGTCGAGCGCGTTGAGCTCGACGATGAAGGACGGCAAAGTGAGAACCTCTTCCTGCGGTTGCGGTTGAAAGACGGAGTTGATTTGCTCGACCATCAAAGACAGTTCGGAGTGCGCGTGGTCGATCGTTACCGAAATGAGATCGAACGATTGCGCGAGGCCGGATTGATCGAACTGAAGAATGAAAAGATGGCGATCTCTCGCAAAGGCAAAGTATTAGCAAACGAAGTATTTGCTGCATTCGTCTGAGAGAATCCCGGCTACCCCGATAACCGTAGTGACCGACCGAGCGCGCACCTGGTGAAAAACCCGAAAACGAGAAAAATGGAAATAATTGATCTTCGCAGCGACACCGTAACAAAACCCACCCTTGCAATGCGCCGCGCAATGGCCGAAGCAGAAGTCGGCGACGATGTTTACATCGAAGACCCCACAGTCAACCGCCTGCAGGAACGAGCCGCCGAAATCTTCGAAAAGGAAGCAGCCCTCTTCGTCCCGTCCGGGACAATGGGCAACCAGATCTGCGTCAAGCTGCTGACTCGCCCTGGCACTGAAGTGGTGTTGGAAGAACGCAGTCATATTTTCAATTACGAGATGGGCGCCTCCGCGGTGTTATCAAGCGTCACATTCCGCCCGGTTCGTGGCGAGGACGGACTGCTCAATTGGAAGATGGTGAGCAGCGCGATTCATCATCAAGCGCCTTATTACGTCACAAAAACTTCGCTAGTCACACTCGAAAACAGTCACAATATGGCCGGCGGTTCGGTAATACCTACCAATATTGCAAAAGAGATCTGCGACGAAGCGCATGCGCTCGGATTACCGGTACATCTGGATGGCGCTCGGGTTTTCAATACAGCGATTGCGCTCAACGAGGCTGTCGCAGTAATCGCGCGGCCCTTCGACTCGGTAATGTTCTGCTTATCGAAGGGTCTGGGCGCGCCGGTCGGGTCGATGATTGTTGGGAGGAAAGATTTCATCAATGAAGCTCGCAACTGGCGCAAGCTGCTTGGCGGCGGAATGCGGCAGGCCGGTGTACTTGCCGCGGCAGGATTGATTGCTCTCGAAGAATCTCCGGAAGTGTTGTCTGAGGACCACGCCAACGCGAAAAGACTGGCCGAAGGTCTGGCTGAATTGCGCGGTATCAAAATTGACCCCGAACGAGTGCAAACGAATATCGTGATTTTCGACATTTCCGCCACAGGTTTGACCACGCTACAGTTGACAGCTGAATTGAAATCGCGCGGAGTGCTGGCAAATGGTATTAATCTGCGCGAAATGCGCATGGTTACGCATTATGATGTTGATCGTGAAATGATCGATCAGACGCTCAAAGTAGCGAAAGAATTTGTGAGTAAATAGACAGGATTCACAATACACCAACCTGGAAAGGTCAATGACAACTACCGGGAGCGCAAGCGCTCCCGGTAGTTGCAGAGGCTTGAGTTGACTGAACGAAGATTGATCATCGCCATTGACGGTCCGGCCGGCGCCGGAAAGAGCACGGTCGCGAGGCTACTGGCAAAGAGGTTGGGTTACCTTTTCATCAGTACCGGCGCGATGTACCGTGCCGTCGCATGGAAAGCCCTCAACGATGGCATTACGCTTGACAATATTGATCGCACGGGCCGGCTTGCAGCTGAATCCTTGATCGAATTGAAAGGTGATGTCGACGCGATGAGGCTGATGATCGATGGTCGCGACATCACTGAAGAGATTAACACGCCTCAGGTAAGTCAGGCGGCTTCGAAAGTATCAACTATCTCCGCTGTACGCCGCGCCCTCGTTGCTCGCCAGCAGGAGATGGGGCGCGAAGGTGGTGTAGTGATGGAAGGCCGTGACATCGGCACGCAGGTTTTTCCGAAGGCTCATGTCAAAATCTACCTCGACGCTACTTCGGAAGCGCGCAGCAAGCGGCGTTTCTCAGAAGATGCTGCCCGGGGCATCACTGATACAACGCAAGATCAAATGAAAGCTGAAATCGAAGAGCGTGATTATCGTGACATCTCGCGCACCGATTCGCCGCTAGTCCAGGCTGAGGATGCGATCTACATCGACTCATCGACGATGACGATCGATGAAGTCGTCGAGCAGATAATGGAAATAATCGCAAGAGAGAAAGGGAAAGATTCGAATCAGTACCTCCAGCGGTGCTGATTGAAAACGCAATATATATGTTCACAGGTATCATTGAAGAACTTGGCATCATTCGCCGAATCACGACTACTCGCGATGGCGCGCGCCTCGAGGTTTCAGCCCAAACCATCCTTCGAGACGCGAGACACGGCGATAGTATCGCCGTCAACGGCGTTTGCCTGACTGTCATAGATCAAGGCTCTGACTGGTTTGCAGCCGATGTCTCGGTCGAAACATTGCGTCGCACGAGTTTGAAGCAAGCCACTGCCGGAACACGGGTCAATCTCGAGCGCCCACTCACGCCGTCTTCCCGGCTGGGCGGTCACATCGTTCAAGGTCACGTTGACGGAACCGCCAGCATCATCGAGGCGCGCGCGGCAGGCGAAGGATGGATTGTCCGGATAGAGCTTCCCGCGGAGCTTGCACGCTATGTTGTCGAGAAAGGATCGATTGCGATTGATGGAATCAGCTTGACCGTTGCTTCGCGCAGCGACCAGTGGTTTGAGATTGCAATTATTCCGCACACATGGAAAGTTACCAATCTGAGCACTCTCGAACCCGGCGCGGCAATAAACCTTGAAGTCGACATCATCGCCAAATACGTAGAGAGAATGATGCAGGCGCACCTGAAAGAGACGAATGACCGGATAACTCTTGAAACCCTCGTTGAGATGGGATACTAGCCATTTTTCATCATGCCATTCGCAACCATTGAACAAGCTATTGAGGATTTCCGGGTCGGCCGTTTGATCATCATCGTCGATGACGAAGACCGCGAAAATGAAGGGGACCTCGCATGCGCCGCTGAGAAGGTCACGCCGGAGATCATCAACTTCATGGCGCGCGAAGGCCGGGGGCTGATCTGCCTGCCAATGACGGAAGATCGCTGTGATGACTTGAATCTACCTTTGCAGGTCTCCGAGCGTGAAAATAATTCAAGCTACGGCACCGCTTTCACGGTTTCGATCGAGGCGCGGCACGGGGTGACAACGGGTATCTCCGCCGCTGATCGCGCGACGACGATCCTCACTGCGGTCGATCCGAAATCGAGAGCGACAGACCTCGTCCGTCCCGGTCATGTCTTTCCGCTGCGCGCGCGCAAAGGAGGAGTGCTGATGCGGCCAGGTCAGACCGAGGCGAGCGTTGATCTTGCCCGTAATGCCGGACTCATTCCTGCCGCCGTCATCTGCGAAATTATGAACGAGGACGGGAGTATGTCGCGCTTGCCGCAACTTGTCGAATTTGCGCGCAAGCATCAACTCCGAATCATCTCTGTTGCCGATTTGATCCGCTACCGTATTCAAAACGAAATCCTGGTTCATCGCATTGCCGAAGCTTATGTGCCGACAGTTTATGGGGTATTTCGTGCCGTCGCTTTTGAAAACATACTCAATAACGAAGTCCATCTGGCGATGGTCATGGGCGAAGTCAACCCCGATGAGCCGATCCTCGTCCGAGTCCACACTCAATCTGTCCTCAGCGACGTGTTCGGCAGTATTCACGACGATCACGGAGAGCAGTTGCAAATCGCCCTGCAACATATCAAAGCCGAAGGGCGTGGAATAGTGCTTTACCTCAAACAAGAGATGCGCGGTGTGGGATTAGCTGATCAACTGCGCAGCTATCAGAAAAAGGCTGAGCTGCTAGATCAGCAGGGGAAGCACAAAAACAAGCGTGACAAAATGCGCGAAGTGCGCGATTACGGCACGGGCGCGCAGATCTTGCACGAGCTTGGCGTGCGAAAATTGCGACTGCTTTCAAATCATCCGCCGAAACTGCATGCGCTGGAGGGATTCGATCTGGAAATCGTCGGCCATATCTCACTGGGGAAGAGAGAATACGAAGCAAGAAGAATTGGCGAAAATAACGAAACAAACGAAAAATTTTAGGTTTTTTCGTTTGTTTCGTTATTTTCGCCAATTCTTCTTGCTTCGTATTCTCTCTTCCTTTTTGAGATTTTTATCGCGGCTCGAATCGCAAGGTCTCTTCCTCGGTTACGCTCGATTGCGACCGTGCGGTTGCCTCGCTCTGCGGCTCCTGAGCAGGAACAGGCGATGGGTAAACGTAACTCGGCGCGGTCTTGATCTCTTCTACTGACTCCTCAATTTTCTTTGGCGCAAAGAAGACCGCATTGATCAGGTGTGCTACGCCGCGCGTGACCGGGATGATACCGAGCACCCACAGCAGCCGGAGGAGCTGCAACAATCCATCTATTGGGTATCCGGTCTCTTGAAGGATGATGAGTTCAATGCTCCTGAACAAACCCGAATCCGCGGCGATATTGAGCAAGTAATACCAAACAGCCATATACGCGCTGCCGCTGAGGATCGAAAGGGTCGCCTGTTGCAGGCTATATTTGCGTGTATGCGCAGCCTTGACTTTCCGCAGCGCTTTCTCGAACTCGCGCGACCAATTGGGGGCTTGAACGGTTTGATAGACGGGGACCTGAGGAGTTTGACTCAGCTTCCGCGTCTGCTTGATTTTCATCCCCGCTTCCTCAAAACCGGTCCGCAGATTCGAGCCCAGCTCCTTCAGGTCCCTTTTGAGGGTTTCAAAATCTAAGGGCCCCCGCTGTTTGCCCTCAATCGCATCCTGAATCAGATCGAGTTTGATTCCGCAGTGTCGGCAGTGTCGCTGCCCGGGCACAGCGGAATTTGCGCATTTTGGACAATAAAACATCGCGGGTCTCCTTTCTCGATATTTTTGAACATGATATCACTACGATGCCATACGCAGGTTAGTTCCTCAGATCTCGCAATGAAGACTTCATCGAATCGTCCTTAAAATAGCGCGCCCGGATCACAGTCTTGATATTGCCTCGCATGTTGAAATCGCCCTCGATATGGAACTCCAGCGGATCGCACGCTGCCACGAAATCTTCCACGATCCTGTTGACGACGTGTTCATGAAAGATCTTCACATCGCGGAATGAATTGATGTAAAGCTTTAGTGATTTCAACTCTATGCAACGACGATTCGGAACGTATCGGATCTGGATCGTGGCGAAATCAGGAAAATCTGAAAACGGGCAAATTGCCGTAAATTCAGATGATGTGAAATTGATCTCTATCCGGCGCCCAGGATATTCATACTCGAATGTATCGAGCGGATAGAGATTCATCCCTTCCTTCGGCGTTGACCGAATCTCGAGATGAGTCTCCGGAGTGACTTCACGCAACGTAGGATTTTTTCGTTTGTTTCGTAAATTTCCGTACTTCATATCCCCATCTTAAGTCTGCAATTCCCCAACAATTTCCGCCGCGATCTTACGCGCCTCTTCCAACTGCCCCGGTTCAAGCGAAATCGCCGCGACGACTGCGTGCCCGCCACCACCATACCGCTCGCAGATCTTCGCCAGATCGTGTTTGCGTGGGCGAGGCGACCAGGGATTGGAGCCCACAGAAACCTTTGAGCGAAAAGAGGACTGGCTCACGCTCACGCTATAGGTGACATCCGGATAGAGGTAGTACGGGATGAACTTGCTGTAGCCTTCCATCTCGTACTCCGCGACGTCGAAGAAGACCACGTCTCCGTTGACACGCGCGTTTTGCGCGATAATTTCAATTGCATTCAGATGTTGAAGATACAAAGGATCGATGCGCTCCACGACGTATGGCGATCTTGCGACCTCGCTCAGTGTCTTGATTTTCAGATCGTTAATGATCTGTTCGATCAGCTTTTGATCGCGGTCAGATTCGATCACGAGCGCAAGTTTTAATGCATCAGCTTTCATCTCGACCGGCTCGGCGGCAGATTTGTACAAAGCGCCATCAATGACATTCGCCCAGTGAATCAATTCGCCCATTGGCGCGGAATCGAAGCCGAAGTTCCGTTGCGCAACGTCGGCGATGAGCTTCGTGCAGGATTTGTAAGCCGGGTCGAGAAACTTTTTGCCGCTTGTGTCGGCTTTGAAATGCACCTCATCTTGCGGCGAGAGGAACGCGCTCTTGTGATGATCGAACCACCAGGTGAGTTTCGGCGAGCTGCTGTACTTAAAATCGACAATGGCATTCTCATTACCATCAAATGCTCCTTCGTCAAACAGTACACCGGCGCGGTGCATCATCGGCTGATAGTTGTATTCCCAATCGCCCTGGCCATTGACGATGCGCTCGCTGTAAAAACGTGAAAAGACAGCCGCAGATGAAACTCCGTCAAAACAATTACCGTGATAACAAACTTTAATTCTTTTCATTACTGCTGAAGTTGATCTCGCTTTCCATTCGAGTTTTCAGGCAAGGGGCTGAAGCCACATTGCCCTTCAGATTAAGCGCTCAGCTGGCCTAATGCAAGTAACGACAGGGCGACGCCTATCTTTCGTGAACAGGTTGTTCCAGATTTAAAGTTGTCTGCTCAGTCACTGAGCCCGGGACGTGCGATGAGCGGAGTGGATCAGTGTCGGGTACGGGAGGCAGCGCCAGATCTTTGTGTTCTGATTGAATCAGCGTTACGAGATGGGCCGGCTCTTTGATTTGATCCGCCGCTTGCTTTTTCGGGTCGATCAGCTTGATCGAGCGCTCGAGCCGCTTCAGTCCCAGGTAGATCATTGGTCCGGCGATGAGCAGCCCGAGGATCAGATTGAGAGCGGCGTTGAAGCCCGAAAAGAAACTGCTGATCAGGGCAATGAGCGCAAAGATTCCAAGCGTGACAGCGCCGCTCGCCAGCTTGCTGAAGTCCTTTTCAATTGTGGCGGCAGCTTCGTCGATCTTCCCCTCAAGAGCGAGCCTCACCGCAGGTAAAGACAGCCCGCACTGGCGGCAGAATTTTTGTTCCGGTCTGTTCTGAGCGCTGCATCGCGGGCAAAACATAAACACCTCCAGTGCTCGAGCTAAGGGTTGAACCTTATCACGAAGAGTTCAAAAGCGACAACTCGTTGACTCATCTGAAGCTGTATGTTGCAATACTTCTCCATTTGTCCCTCCAAAACAATTTTTTGTTTCATCTAAAAACAGGAGACTCTGAATGGAAGGTCATGTGCCGCGGATCTTCGGCTCGCTCTGCAGGGCGATGCTCTGCAGTCTTTGTATCTTTTTTGCGATTCACAATTCACTCGGACAAGAAGCAGGAAGCCGAGGAATAGTCGTCAATGAAAAGGGCGCACCGGTTATCAAAGCCAAATTGACAGTGCATAGCCCGCAAGGGACAGTATTGCGAGAGTTATTCACTGACGAAGAGGGCGGGTTTTCCATTGGTGGCCTGCCTTTCGGCTCTTATACGCTCGAAATCGAGGCCGACGAATTTCAAAAGCGCCAGGTGAGTCTTGAATCTTCGCCCGCTCAACTGCCACAACTAAAGATTGTCCTCAGCCTGGCTCCATTTCGCAGTGAAGTGACGATCACAGCCAATCGTGGCGCAGCAACAGAAATCGAGACTTCAGCCCCTCTTGTCACCGCTCGCGATCAAACCGAGCTTCGCGCACGCCCACTAGCCACTATTGGTAACGCGCTTGAAGGCAATGCCGGCATTATGGTTCAACAGAGCACCTACGGACAGGTCTCCCCATTCCTGCGCGGGTTGACCGGCTATCAGGCTTTGAATTTGATTGACGGTGTGCGTTTCAACAACTCGACATTTCGCTCAGGCCCGAATCAGTATCTGGCATTCATCGAGCCAGGCCAGGCGCAACGTATCGAAGCGATGCTCGGCCCCGCGAGCTCACAATACGGCAGCGATGCGCTGGGAGGCACAATCCAATTACTTACACTCTCGCCGACATTCAGTGACAGAAACAACACGGCAATAAATTTCGAAGCGCAAACGTTTGCGGCAAGCGCTGATGCCTCTTTTGGAGCTGATGTGAAAATTTCAATGGGGACACAACGCATCGCCTGGCTGATTGGAGCCGACGGAAGACGACACAACGATCTACGCGCGGGCGGCGGAGACGATTCACGCCATGTCTTCCGCCGTTTCTTTGGATTGAGCAATCAGTTAATTCGAGAACTTCATGGCGCTCGCCAGCAAGACACCGGCTTCTCTCAGTATGGCTGGCACACAAAGTTAGCCTCGCGGCTGTCTGAAGATCAAAACCTCACGCTCTGGTATCAGGCCAGCACGCTTGATCGCGTGCGCGGCTACAAAGATTTGTGGGGCGGGCTGGGGCGGTTGCGCTCGGACTTCGATCCTCAGGGTTTGCAGTTCTTCTACGCGCGTTATGAAAATTTGAAACTCGGTTTTCTCGATTCGTTCACGGGAACGTTTTCGATCAACTCACAGAGTGATGGCTCGATTAGACAGGGATTGCGCGCAACCGATCCAATAATCCGTGACGAAAGCCTGGTGAATTCGTTTGGCTATGCAACTCAAGCCACGACGCACATAGGGGACCGCAATGCTTTAGTCATCGGTGGTGAGATTTACAATGAACGCATCGGCGCGTTTCGCGATGAAACCGACCCGCGTCTCAATGTCCCGGTCGAAAAGCGTGCGCTCTACCCAAACGGTTCGCGATACACAACCTATGGCTTGTTCGCGCAAGACACCCTGGACATCTTACGAGGCAAACTACGCGCGAATTTCGGCGGGCGATTAACGCGTGTCAGCTTCAGAACTTTCGCTGACCGCAATCTCGATGCATTCGGCAAGAACCTCGGGGTAGTTGACGCTTCGCAAAATTTCGACGACGTAACATTCAACGCGAACCTGTCCTGGCAGGTGACCAATGCAATAGCGTTGAACTTTCTCACCGGTCGCGGTTTCCGCGCTCCAAATCTGAACGATCTCGGCGCGCTTGGCTTGAACGATCTGGGATATGAAATTCCGGCGGCGACGGCCGAAGCCGTTGGCGGCTTGATCGGAGTGAGTGATGGCGAGGGCGTGGCGTCAAGCGGCAAAAGTGTTTCTGCCTTGAGAGCCGAGCGTTTGTTCAACTTCGAACTCGCCGCGACGCTGAAGCTGTCCAGGCTTTATCTTCGCGCACACGTTTTCGATGCCGAGCTGAAGGAACCGATTGTGCGGCGCACATTACTATTCCCCGCCAACAGCGCTCCGGCCACACTCGCCGGGCTGCCGGTCACGCCAATACCGCAGACACCTGCACAACGCGAGCAGAACGTAAGGAGCGTCGCGACTGCACTCGATCCGCGCGCGGTCAAAGCTTTCGTTAATGAAGGCGAAGCGAAGTACTACGGCATCGAAACGATTTTCCGTTACGCAATCTCAACACGTTGGTTTGCGGAAGGCAATTACAGCTATCTGGTCGGGCGTGAGCTCAATCCGAACCGCTTCATTCGACGGCTGCCGCCACAACAAGGCTTTCTTGCCATTCGCTTTCAGCCGAATGCCAGAAAGCTACACGTCAACTGGCTGGAGTTGAGCGGCATTTTCAGTGGCGCGCAAGAACGTTTGAGCGGAGGCGACATCACTGATGAACGCATCGGCGCAGCGCGTCGCCGCCGCGACATTACAGACTTCTTTCAAGGTTCCATCGTGGGACCTTTCATCAAGCCGGGAGCAGATGGTACTCCTGGAACTGCCGATGATCTGTTCGCGCCAACCAACGAAACGGTTGCGCAGATTCGTGACCGGGTATTACCTATCGGCGCGACGATCAACGGCTTGAAGATAGTTGATGACAATACACGCGTACCCTTGTATACCCAAACCGCCGGCTTCGTAGCGCTTAATCTCCGCAGCAGTATCGTCATTGCCGAGAATGTAAGTTTGAATGTCGCGCTAATGAATTTCCTGGATCGGAATTATCGCGTTCACGGCTCGGGCGTCGATGCGCCCGGGATAAATGTGTTTATCGGATTGCGTTTTTCTTTTTGAGATGCACGACTGATGTCGGGACACATTTTCAAATTTAGGTTTCAGATCGTGAGACAAGGTGGAATACAAAAATGGCAAAGAGAGCAAAAAAGGCAAAAATTCCAGGGCCTTTTGCCTTTTTTGCTCTCTTTGCCATTTTTGTATTCCACCTTGTCTCACGATCTGAAACCTAAATTTGAAAATGTGTCCCGACATCAGGATGCACGAATAAAAACTTGAGATGAGAAAACGAAACAGCCGAAAGGAAGAAAGCAAAAGGCAAGAAGCAAAAGGCAAAAGGCAAAAATAAAGAAGCAAATCCCGGCTATTGATCTTGATTTCATGAGAACTTTCTTCTTTATTTTTGCCTTTTGCCTTTTGCTTCTTGCCTTTTGTTTTCCTCCTTTCGTTTGTTTCGTATGCTCACCGGGGTGTGACAACTGATTTAACGATCAAGCGCACGAGGACCAGCGGTTCTTTCTTGTGAGGAGTCCTCGTGCGCTTCTCGCGGGCACAACCTTTGGGCACCAGGTCCGAGGGCCCTGAAAGAAATCCTGCCTTTCGCATTTCAATTAATTTGTTCCCAATGTCGTATCGTTGCAGGGATTGGCCTGTGAAAATCAACCACGAAGAAGCGAAGATGGTTTTTTCGTTTTCTCCGCTTCTTTGCGGTTTGATTTACTGAGGACGCAAATCAACCTGCAATTCGAGCGGCGTTCAGTCCGGTTGAGGACTACCTGCCGTCGACCAAAACATCATTGATTCCACATTAAATATCGAATGGGCATTTGGCCTAGGTGGGACAAACCCGACAATCATCACACGCTCAAGTCAATCAGCGGTTCCGAAGATTTTTGCCGAAGATTTTTTGCCGATTCAATCAACGTTAATCTAA
>JAKEHZ010000012.1 GCA_022614735.1 Acidobacteriota bacterium
CACAAAGGGTCAAAGGGTCAAAGGGTCAAAGGGGGGATAAAGGCTTGATTTATTTCTTCTTTGACCCTTTGACCCTTTGACCCTTTGTGTTGAAACTGTTTACTGGTTTCGGTTCTCGGGAGATATTATGCAAAACATCCTTCAGGACTTACGCTACGCCGGCCGAATGCTTTTAAAAAGCCCGGCATTGTCGTCCATCGCGATCATAGCGTTAGCGCTAGGTATAGGCGCGAACACAGCGATCTTCAGCGTCGTTAATGCCGTGCTCCTACGCCCGTTGCCATATCCGGACTCAGAGCAACTCGCCTGGATATGGCTTGACAATCGCCGCGAGGGGATACACGAAGACATTACCTCGTGGCCCAATTTTATTGACTGGCGCGATCAGAACCATGTTTTTCAAGGGATGGCCGGTGTCAGAGACCAGCGTTTCAATCTGACCGGTGTGGGCGATCCGGAAGAAGTGCGTGGTGCGAGCGTATCGTCAAATTTCTTTGAGCTGATGCGCATCAATCCGATGCTGGGTCGCAGCTTTACATCTGAGGAAGAGCAGGAGGGGCGCGATAACGTCGTTGTGCTCGGGCACGGGTTATGGCAGCGACGCTTTGGCGGTGATCAGGGCCTCGTCGGAAATACGATCAGCCTCAATGGCCGCAGTTTTACAGTAATCGGAATAATGCCTTCCGGGTTTCAGTTTCCCGCGAAAGTAGAATTGTGGAAACCACTCGCTCCTAACGCTCAAACAAGAGCTGCGCGCAGCGCTTTCTGGCTGCCAGTGATCGGTCGTCTCAAGCAGGGTGTGACGCGGGCAGAGGCTCAGACCGAAATGGAACAAATCGGTCGTCGCCTGGAGCAGCAGTACAGGGAGAACAATGAGGGCTACGGAATCAACGTCGTCCTAATGCACGAACAACTGGTCGGAAAAATTCGGCCGGCATTGTTGATGTTACTGGTGGCTGTTGCTTGTGTCCTTCTGATTGCCTGCGCGAATGTTGCGAACCTGCTGCTGGCGCGTGCGGCCTCGCGTCAGAAAGAGATTGCCATTCGCGCCGCATTGGGCGCGAGCCGTTGGCGTGTCGTGCGCCAGCTTTTAACAGAGAGCGTGCTGCTGGCCGTGATCGGTGGTATTGCCGGATTGCTGTTGGCGAGATGGGGTCTCGATGCGTTGGTCGCCCTCGGGCCAAAGGATTTGCCGCGCGCGGAAATGATAGGCGTTGATCGAACGGTCCTTTATTTTACGTTGGTGCTGTCACTGCTCACCGGGATCATTTTCGGACTGGTTCCAGCAATCGAGGCATCGAAAGTTGGATTGAGCGAGGTTTTGAAAGAAGGCGGCCGGAGTGATTCAGGCGGAATTCGTGGGCAACGTATTCGGGAGCTGCTGGTGGTTGTCGAAATCGCACTTGCTCTGGTGTTGCTCGTCGGAGCAGGGTTGCTGATTAAAAGCAGCTGGCAATTGCAGCAGGTCAATGCCGGTTTCAACCCGGATAAATTATTGAAAGTGCAGCTCAATCTACCCCCCTCGAAATATCAGGATGGTGCGCGCGTTGCTGCGTCCTATCAACAGCTGATCGAGCGTCTCCATACAATGCCTGGAGTGCAGGGCGCCAGCGCCTCTTCCAGTGTGATGATGGAGAAGGTACACAATTCAGGGATGTTCGTTATCGAAGGACGGCCGATCGAGCCCAATGCGCAGCGGCCTGAGCTTCCGATTGATTCGGTTACGCCTGAATACTTTCGCATGATGGGCATTCCGATAGTCAGAGGCCGATCTTTCGCGGAGCAGGACGGGCGTGACAGTTTGCGCGTTGCAATCATCAACGAAACGATGGCAAGACGTTTCTGGCCGAACGAAGATCCGATTGGCAAACGGTTTAAATTTGGCGATAGACCTGAATCGAATAACCCCTGGTTGACGATTGTAGGTGTGGTTGGTGATACGAAGCGACAGGGTCTGGATGCGAGCGTCAGAATTGAAAGCTTCCTGCCACACGCCCAGAGGCCGACACGCGGGATGGAGGTAGTAGTTCGCACCGCGGACAATCCTCTGGCGATGGCAAGGACGGTACGCGAAGCTGTGTGGTCAATGGATAAAGACTTGCCATTATCAGAAATTCAAACTGTCGAAGAGATGATCGGTGTACGTATCGCTCCACGCCGTTTCAATATGCTGCTGCTTGGATTGTTTGCCGCAGTAGCGCTGCTTCTGGCTGCTGTCGGGATCTATGGGGTGATGTCATACACGGTCTCACAGCGCACACACGAGATCGGCATCAGAATGGCCCTGGGCGCGCAGATTAAAGATGTACTCAAGCTGGTTCTCAGACAGGGAATGATGCTGGTTCTACTCGGCGTGACGATTGGTTTGATCTCTTCATTCGCTCTAACGCGTTTGATCGAAGGTCTGCTGTTTGGTGTGAGCGCGACCGATCCACTCACATTTGCCGGTATTCCGATTCTCCTGGCTATCGTGGCGTTGCTGGCCTGTTACATTCCAGCGCGGCGGGCTACGAAAGTAGACCCCGTCGTGTCTCTACGTTATGAGTAATGGCCGAGCACCGGCCCACTTCTCCTTAACATTTCTAAATCAATAAAACCGGATGAAAAGGATTGACATCTCTTGAGTGTATAGTGTATGATTACACCATACACTGTTCGTTGAGGTGGTGGGAGCGTATGTTCATAAGGTTTGATTACGATGACCGGCGGCCTGCGTATCAGCAGATTGCCGATGAGATCAGGGAGCTGATCGCCAGAGGCGAGCTGGTGGAAGGCGACTCGCTGCCGCCTGTGCGACAACTGGCCGGCGATCTGGGGATTAATCTGAACACGGTTGCCGCAGCATACCGCGGGCTACAGGACGAAGGATTGATCAGCATCAGGCATGGCGTCGGCGCCGAGGTAGTATCGCGGAAGCAAATGGCCAATAACCCGGCGGCGCTGCGTAAGAGCGAAGACGAACTGCGGAAATCACTGCGCACCGTCCTGGCACAGCTCGCGCTGGCCGGGATGTCGCGCTCGAACATCATGAATTTGGTGACCGATGAATTGCGCGGCTTGTTCAAAGGAACAAAGTGAGGTGGAAGATGGTAATTATTGCAATCTATCTATTGACAATGGTTTTCGATCTGGGCTTGTTGTTCTACTTTTTGAAGCTGCCAATCGAGCAGCGCGAGGAGGCGTTCTTCGGCTATCGGGTCAGTTCTGAATCCTATCATCAGCAGGGCAGGCAAATACTAACGAGATATCGCTATGCTCTGCTGGCGGCGTTCATTCTGGTCGAGGCTGCCACACTTCTGATGTTTATTCAGGAGTTCGGAACCGGCAATTTGAGGATCGGCACAATAACTTTCCCTCGTGTTTTAGCTCTTCTACTGCTCAGTCTGATGGCGACGATTTTATATCAGGTCTTCTCCCGACAGGCTGCCGTCCATGAAGAGAGTGGAAGCACGGTTCGGGTGGCTTCCTCACTCAAGACCAGGCGACTCGGCGACTACACAAATGGATTTTATGAGGTGGCTCTGTCGCTATTGCTTTTCATTCCGATGATGGTGCTGCTGTGGAGCTTTTCCGGGCTTCCTCAACGTATCCCCTGGCTACTGGATTCAAACGGCCAGGTTGAAGGCTGGCTTAATAAGGATATTGTTACAGTCTTCAGCCTGCCTTTTCTGATCGTTTACGCGCAGGGGTGGTTCTTGCTGCTCAAACATGCAATGACGCGGGCGACCATGACGCTACCGGTCGAGCATACAATCGAATACCTGCGCCACAAGGAAGAGGATTTCAGGCTCGGGATGACATTTCTCGACCGTCTGCGTCTGGTCTTCGCCCTGCCGCAGCCCTTCGTTGTCGCGATCATCATTTTTAGCGCAATCGAGCGAGGACGGATATGGCAGATCGGTGGTATTCTCTTCGGGCTTGGTCTGGGCATCTATGCGCTGTTAATCTTCAGAAGCTATGAGAGGCAGCGCGCAGAAGTCAATCGCCTGTTGAAGGCTGAAACCGGTATCACCTGCGTTCAACGAGTGACCGATACGGGGCACTGGCATTTAGGGAAGTTATGTTATTACAACCCCGACAGCAGCGCGATCTTTATCGAATCACCGGTGGGGCCGCATTACGCGATCAACCTCGCCAACAGGTGGGCATATTTCCACCTCGCATATCTGATCGGGCTGGGGTTTTTAATCGTTTGGATACTGCGCACATATTAGAAACGATGCAACCAAAAAACCGTGCAATTCGTATACGGTCCTGTCCACAAAGATTCAAGGTCTCACTGATCAACTGCCTGCTTGGCGGGCATTTTCCAAGGATTCGATATGTACTGTCCATGATGCGGCATTCAAGTCGATGATGACACCAGGTTTTGCAAACAGTGTGGTGCAAACATACGCGGTGTGCGTGAGGTAATGTTTTCGCGCGGGGAGAAGTTTGACTGGAGCAAAACCTGGGTGGCAGAGATGTTCCTCTCAGAAGAGGAGCAGGAACGTCGAAAAGAGGAACGAGAACGGCGCCTTGGCATTACACCCGAGCATAAGGTGAATGACCATCTCAAAGCCGGCATGATCACGGCCTTTGTCAGTTTTGGTGCGATGATATTTCTGTATTTCTTTTTAGACGCAGTTGCCCCTCACGTCCCGGGCGTTGGGGGCAGTATCATCGATAGCATCTTCCTGGTGGCATTGATCCCACTCATGATCGGAATCGCAATCGTCGTCAATTCGCTCGTCATCGACAAGCGCACTCTGAGGTCAAAAGAGAGTCAGATGCAAACTCGGCCGCAGTCGACACCCGCCACCGCTCAACTCGAATCACGGATCCCCATTTCGTCAGACTACGGTGTGACTGAAAACACTACCGAACATTTGTCTGAGCGTGTTCCCGAGGATTGGCGTCGCGAGAGTAGATGATTAAGGAGAGAATACGAAGCAACAAGAATAGGCGAAAATAACGAAACAAACGAAAAGAAATTCACCTTTCGTTTGTTCCGTTATTTCCGCCCTTTCTCGTTGACCCGTTTTCTCTTATTACTTTCATTTGAATGGGTTCGATTTTGGGAATCGGTCATCCCAGAAACGTACACCTGCGAGACTTCTCATCGCAGAATCGAGATAACAAACCCTCCAATCTCAGCACTTAACTAAATATTTATAATTGGCACGTCGTTTGGTAATTCAATTTATGGTTATAGGTGTGTGTAGTCAGGTTTGCGCACTAAATCAAGCCATATGAAGATTGGGACAAAAGAACCACGGATTTACACGGATGCGACGGATAGGCGCGGATTTAATCCGTCAAAATCCGTCGCATCCGTGTAAATCCGTGGTTCTTTTGTCCCAATCTTCATATGGCTTGATTTAGCTAATCATCGATCAGGGTTTGGCGGGAGAAGTCATGCCTACATTGATTCAAGACTTGCAGTTCGGCTTGCGAGTGCTGTTCAAACACCCCGGCTTCACGGCGGTCGCGGTGCTGGCAATTGCGCTCGGCATAGGGGCAAACAGCACCATTTTCAGTCTGGTCAATGCGCTTTTGCTTCGACCGCTGCCAGTTGAAAATCCGGGGCAGCTTGTGTCGCTATACACCAGCGATCATAGCGGCACGATCTACGGTATGTCGGCTTATCCTGATTACATTGATTTTCGTGAACGTAATAAGGTCTTCTCCGGGCTGCTGCGCGGATTCGTTGCCGACCTTTGGGTGCCAACGATGATGTCAAAGGCGGTACTGGGCAGTAACGATTTGGCAGGACGCAATAATCGTAGCCTGCTTTTGATGGGGCGACTCAAACCCGGCATCACCTTCCTGCAGGCGCAAGCGGATTTTCGACTGATCGTTGAGCAGCTACTCAGGTCTTACCCGTGGGCATGGAAAAATGTCCGCAACGAGTCGCGCATCGTCACACTGATGCCGGAAAGCCAGTCGCGTGTTCATCCGGAATTCCGCGAGCCTGTCCTCCTCTTCACGGCAATGCTCATGGCAGTGGTCGGGTTGGTGCTGTTGATTGCGTGCGCGAATGTGGCCAATTTGTTGATGGTCCGAGCTGCGACGCGAAGGAGAGAGATAGCCATCAGGCTTTCTCTCGGTGCTGGACGAGGTAGGCTGATCCGTCAACTGATTACCGAGAGCCTGCTGCTCTCGCTGGCCGGTGGCTTTGTCGGATTACTGCTCGCGGCCTGGGGAACTGATCTGCTGATGGCCTTCAAGCCGCCAGTGCCGGTTCCGGTAGAGATTGATTTGGGATTTGACTGGCGGGTGCTGGGGTTTACTTTTGGCGTCTCACTATTGACAGGGATTCTCTTTGGTCTCGCGCCTGCCTTTACGGCAACGCGGATTGGCCTGGTTGCAGCGCTCAAGGACGAAGCAGGAGCGGTCGGATCAAGTGGCGGGAGGATGCGATTGCGCAACGCATTCGTCGTTGTCCAGGTCGCACTCTCATTGCTGTTATTGATCGGCTCTGGACTCTTCCTTCGCAGCCTACGTAATGCCAGCTCGATTGACCTGGGATTCAATCCGGAAAACCTGATGGCGATGTCGATGGATTTGCGACTGCAGGGATACGATGAGACGAAGGGGCGGAATTTTTACCAGCAAATGCTCGACCGTGTGCGCGCCTTACCGGGAGTTGTATCCGCCGGGTTGACCGAGGAGTTGCCTCTCAGCCTCAACGGTTCAAGTTATGGGATCACTATCGAGGGCTACACCAGACAGCCGGGTGAAAGTATGGAAGTGAATTCGGCTGCGGTGACGCCTGGTTTTTTTGATGCGATGCAGATTCAACTCCTCAGTGGCCGCGCGTTTAACGATCAGGATCGGACGAACTCACCGGGTGTGGTGATGATCAGCGAAGCTTTTGCGCGCAGATACTGGCCTGGTCAGAAAGCGCTGGGTAAACGCATTCAGATGGGCGTTAGCGATAACAACCGCTCTCCTTACCTCGAAGTCGTCGGCGTTGTGAAAGATGCTAAATACGTCACGTTGGGTGAAGAGGTCAGGCCGTTTTTCTACCGTCCGATGGCGCAAAACTATCTCTCTTCAGTAACACTTGTCGTACGCGCACGCAACAATCCGCTCGATTATCTAGCGGCCGTCCGAGCCGAAGTGGCCGCGCTCGACAAGAACCTGTCTCTCTTTGACGTGAAAACGATGCGCCAACACCTCAGGTTGGCGCTCTTGCCGGCGCGATTGGCAGGCACTGTTCTTGGTATTTTTGGTCTGATTGCCCTGGGGCTTGCCGCATCGGGCATCTACGGTGTGATGGCCTACTCGGTCGCGCAGCGCACGCGCGAGATAGGTATTCGCATGGCGCTGGGCGCGCGTGGCGTTGATGTCCTGAAACTGATTGTTAAACAGGGTATGAAACTAGTGGTAATAGGATTGTCGATTGGATTGATGGCTGCGTTCGCAATGACTCGCATGATGAATAGTTTTTTGTATGGCGTGAGCTCAACAGATCCTTTCACATTCATTGGCGTGGCTCTGTTGTTGGCGTTTGTAGCGTTGTTGGCCTGTTATATGCCAGCGCGGCGCGCAACGACGGTAGATCCAATGGTTGCTCTGAGGTATGAGTGATTCTGGAAGAAAGAGCGGGGGAGCGGGAGACGAAAGAGATTCAGCTAGGTCCCCTGCTCTCCCGCTCTCCCGCTCTCCCGCTCCCCCGCTCTTTCTTCCAGATCCGCAATCCGCAATCAAAGTGGAGGTGAGATGGAAACTTTATG
>JAKEHZ010000013.1 GCA_022614735.1 Acidobacteriota bacterium
TCGCCTGGAGCGTAATCACGACGGCTTCCGCTCAGACAAGGCTCGTCAGAATGCTCTCAAGATTTATCAAGCCGCAGTCTATCTCGGCTGGTCGATCCATACTCCACCTAATCTAACCCCGCCTAGTGGTTAGACGGGTGGGACACACCCCGAATACGGATGCTGGCGAGGAATAATACCAGGGCAGTAAAAACAATCAGACTTGGAACCGAGATCCACGGCGAGGTCGCTTCGACCACCGTCGCCAATGGCCCTTCGTTCAATGGGATGGGCGAAAGGGTGTGCAGATAGTGAATGATGCTGATCTTCTTCAAGACCGGCGGCAGCAGGAAGTTGAGCCACTCCCAACCATAAACTAACAATGCTGGAATGATCGGATTGCGGAAGAACAATCCGATAACCAGGAATACCGCCCCATAACCCAGACAGGCGAGGATAGTTATTCCAAGATAGGTCAGAACCTGTCCCATTCCAGGCCCGTCAAACAGGTAATCCACATTTGCCGGATAACCGCGCGCGTAGTAGAGGAAGAACAATGACCCGGCAGTTGTCAGTGTGAAGAGGACGACCGAAGCCAGAAGACCTGAGAAATACTTCCCCGCGACCAGTACCTCCCGCCGCAGCGAACAGAGGAAGTAGTAGTGCAAACTCTTATCCACTACCTCGCCGCGGAACAGATTCATAAAAATCCATGCGCAGCCGAAGAAGACCATCGTGCGCAGTATCAGACCTTCGTAGATATTGCCGAAAGCCTCCTGCGCATTGGGCCATTTATTCCTGATGTCAGCACTGCCATTGGGATCGACAATGGCAAGCAGGAACATCAACACCACCGGGATCGCCGCGAACAGATAAAGCAGTAAGGCGCGCTTGCCCCAGAAGTTTTTCTTTACTTCTATCCGCAAGATAGCGCGGATCTGTCGCAGCCAGAGTGACCAATCCAGCTGCGTCGCCGCCGGCTTCACTGTGCTAGCTTCAATCATCGAACTCATGCTTGCTGTTCCTCAGAAAACGTACCGTAGGTTGTCCAACCTGCGGATGACTCGATTAATGAGCCGTTCAGTTACCACCAGGCGGCTTGATGATGAAGCCATCCGCAGGTTGGACAACCTACGGTACATCTCGCACCGCCATTTTCGTTGTTACTGGGCGTCATTTGGGACGACATGAAGGAGTCCTTCCGAAAATCCGCAATCCGCAATCCGCAATCCGCAATCAAGCCTGCCCGCCTCCATTCGATCCGATCAGGTACTGATAGACTGCGTTGAGATCGTCATCAACCGGCGCAACCGCCTCGATGTTCATTCCGCTTTCAACCACAATGCGATTCAACAATAGATAAAATGCCTCGGCATTGCGTGTTCTGATGAACAATCCCTGTTTGTCCCGATGCAATTGCGCTTCAACCACGCTGTCCGAAGCGAAAATGCGGGCGGCGAGATCCTGCGGGAGATCGCAACGGATCATAATTTGCATCGGATGCTCTTCCATCTCTTCGCGAACGCCGGTGACACCGCCTTCGGCCAGGATATAGCCATTGTTAATCAACACGACGCGATCCGACATGACATTTACCTCGTGCAGGATATGGCTCGATACGATCAAATGCAGACCTTCTTTTGCCAGTTGCCGGAAGAGGCGAATTGTCTCTGCGCGCGCCATCGGATCAAGGCCGTTGAGTGGTTCATCCAGAATCATCACGACCGGATCATGCGCGATTGACTGCGCCAGCCTGATACGCTGGCGCATGCCCTTGCTGTAACCCGCGACTTTGCGATGAGCGGCTTCGATCAGGTCAACCCGCTCGATTGCGCGCCATGTCTTCTCGTCTGCCACTTTGTTCGAGTAACCATGAACGCGCAGGAACGATTTGACGAACTCGTATCCGGTCATCCCTTTCGGAAACGAATCGAACTGGCCGCAATAACCAACCTTGCTGAACAACTCCTGCGGATTGTCGGGAGAGATGCCGAGAATGCTGATGCGCCCGCGCGTCGGCTGAATCAATCCGGTCATCAGATTCATGAGCGTCGTTTTGCCCGAACCATTCGGGCCGACAAGCGAAGTGATGCCCGGCGCAATAGCCAGACTGACGCGATTGACGCCCAGGATCTCGCCGTAGAACTTCGAGACATCCCCGAAGATGATTTGTGATGTTCGATGTTCGATGTTCGAGTGCATTATGACACCACCTCATAAGCGTGTACTCTGCGCGAGAGCATAAACACGCAGATTAATGCATAAGCAGCGAATACTCCCCAGGCTTCAAAAAATGATAGCTTCGCATCCAACCAATCCAGTTGAAAGAGATGGCTGGACAAAGCGCTGAACGCCACTCCCAGGTTCAGCATATGCCCCATGTTCGTATTGAACAACTCCTCAATAATAAAGCCGATCGGTGTGGGAATGATGAAGATAGCGAATAACGCCGCGCTCGCAGCTGTGCGCCATTTGATCCACGCCGAAAACGCCATCGCCAGTAATGCCAGTATCACCAGCCAGGCTATGCTGACCGTGAAGATCGCGCCCGCAATCCAGAGATTGTCCGCCATCCACCCGCCACCTTCCAGATAGGACTGAAAGAAGAACAACAACAGACCGGGCACCCAGGTGAACATTGAAAGCAGGATCAGCAATACCAACATTTTGCTGACAATGTATTCGAATCGCGAGAATGGGCGGCACAGATACAAAGGCAGCGCATTGTTAGCCAGATCCCGCGAGACCAACACCGGCCCGATGATCACCGTAAAGACGAAAGCAAGCGATGTCTGAACGCTGACCAGGACGTAAAAGAATGTGGCGTTAATCGGCAAGATGTCAGAAACCGTGATATCTAAAACCGCCAGCGCATTTGCGTTGTGATGCAGATAGATGATGACTGTGGAGATCAACGGATAGACATAACACAACACGAATAAGGCTATGAACAACTTGTATTTGAAAAGGTCCTGATAGGCATAACGCGGGATCACCAGAAAGCGCGACCATGCCGACGTTAGCGTACCTTCATATGGTTTATAACTGTGTTCGTAAACAGCCATCGCAATTCTCCAGCTTCTTCGGCAAACTTCATCTTCCGGAAATGGTTTCAACACAAAGGGTCAAAGGGTCAAAGGGAGATCAAGGCTTGATTTTTTCTTCTTTGACCCTTTGTCCCTTTGATCCTTTGTGTTGAAACTTTTAACCATCTTCGCTTTTCTATCTTTGTTATTGCATCAATTCGCTTGTCAGCAATGCTCCATTCAATTGCGGCAGCACGGCGTTGATCTTCACTACCTTGCGACTTTCTTTCGCAACCCAAAGAGTGATCTTGCCGGCCTCACCTTCAGCAGAAGTGATTTCACATTTGAAAGCATCGAAGCTTCCCGCGGGCACTGTGACTTTCTCCACGCCTGCGACTTTTATCTGCTTTAAATCGAGCTTCTGCTTCTGCAGATCGAGGTTGCGAAATGTTGTTGAATAGCCCTCAGCCAGCGGCAGCGATGCAATCACGTCATAGGCTCCTGCGCCATCGGCAAAGATCGCGCCGCCTGTGTCGATAGAGATCGGTTTCGGCTGTTCGCCCATTGCCATCGAACCAGTGGCCTTGTTGTCTTTGATCGCCACTTCGATGGTCCCAGGGCCTTGCTTGATGGTCCGCTTGGTCAAAACCAGCGAGCCTTTTTGAATAACGGTGATATCACTCATCTCGCCCATCGGCAGCTTGGCTGTTTCACTGGCCGTCCACGCGCCGTTCTCTTCTTTGATCTCCGTCGTCACGGTGAACGGGATCGTCTGCCCGCCCATCTCGATCTTGGCCTGATAGTTGGCCTTCAACGGACGCAGGTCGACCGCCGGCTTCGGCGTGCCCACTGAAGCCGCCTCGATGCGCTTCGGCATTTCAACGGTCTTCACATCAACCGTAATCTCCTTCAGCCGCGCCGCGACCTCGGGTGTTGCGCCTTCCTGAAATCGCCCGCCGAGGTGTTTTGCCATGAACTTCTCGGAGAGCGCGATCATCGCCATATTGTTGACCGGACGCGCGAAGCCGTGTCCTTCATCCGGCGCGACGAGATATTCGACGGGGAAGTTACGCTCGCGCAGCGCTACGACGATCTGATCCGATTCCGCTTTCTTGACACGCGGATCGTTCGCGCCCTGCACTACGAGCAGCGGCGTTTTGATTTTGCCGGCCGAATTGAGCGGAGATTGGCGCTCCAATTGCGCTTTGCCTGCGGGCTTGGTCGGATCGCCCATCCGCTCGTGGAACATCTTGCGCCCTGCTTCCCAGTAAGGCGGGATCGATTCGAGCAGTGTGATCAGGTTCGATGGGGCTACTATCGCCACAGCAGCACTATACAGGTCAGGCGTGAAGGCAACACCGGCGAGCGTCGCATAACCGCCGTACGAACCACCCATAATGCCGACGCGCTTCGGATCAGCGATGCCTTGCGAAACCAGGTGCTTGACTCCCCAGGTGATATCGTCCTGCATCTTCTCGCCCCACTGGTTATTGCCGGCGTTCAGAAACTTCTTGCCGTAACCGGTCGAGCCGCGGAAATTAGGTTGCAAGATTGCATAGCCCCGGTTCGCCAGAAACTGCGCATAAGAACGGTAGCCCCACGAATCGCGCGCCCACGGGCCGCCGTGCGGGTTGACAATCAATGGCAGGTTCTTCCCTTCGACGCCCTTCGGCAAAGTCAGGTAGGCGGGAATTTCCAGACCGTCTGAAGATTTGTAACGGATCGGCTTCATCTCGGCCAGATGCTCGCGCGGGATCTTCTCGCGGATGCGGTATTGCAAGGTCAGTTTCTTAGTCTTGCGGTCGAATAGATAACTCTCACCAGGCTCTCTATCGCTGTTGGCTGAGAGGAGGAAGAGTTGTTCATCTTTTGTCGAAGAGCCCAGGTTGATGTCTTTACCGGGTAATTTTTGTTTCACCAGGTTGTAGTCCGCTTCGTACGATTTGTCTTTCCAGTAAGCCCGTGGACGGTCGTCCACATAAACGGTTCCGATCAGTTCGTCGGTCAAATCCGAAAAAATGGGCCCGCCGAAATCCACGCGTTTTTGCGGGTCGGATTCGACAAGCTCTTCTTTAGAGGTTTCGACATCGAAGAGGACCAGGCGAACCAGGTCGAGGTTGTCGCCTTTGTTCGTGACCATATAAACGCGCTTGTTGTCTTTGTGAAAACGCACCGGGTCGCAGCTTTCAAAGACGGTGCAAGAATAAACCTTCTTGAAGCCGTCAGCCCCCACGTGCAGCACTTCAGTGTCGCCGTTATCCGCGGTGCGTGTGGCAAGCCTGAGCTGTTCCTTCGCATCGAACATCCAGCCCGCGATGCGCTCGGTGTTCTTGCGGACGAGCGTGCGCTCACCCGTGGATATGTTGACTTTGTAAACATCATGCCACGCCGCATCGCGGTCATTGAGCCCTACATAAATGACATCCGGACTGCTCTTCGGCACGGAGTAAATGAATGCGCGGACATTTTTCAGATCGGTCAAGTTACGCGCCGCCGGAACATCTCGTCCTGAGGCGTTCTGGTCGGCAGGATTGACCGCATAGATGTTATAGTTTTCGTCGCCGCCTTTGTCCTGAACAAAGAGGATGTATTTGCCGTCACGGCTCCAGAAGAAGGTCGGGATCGGGCGTTTCGTGTCATCGGTCAGCGGTTTCGCCGCGCTGAATGGCTCGTTCGTGCGTTTGACCCAGATGTTTCGCGTCTCTTTGTAAGGCTTGATGAACGCAATGAATTGCCCATCCGGCGAAATCTGCGCGTTGGAGATCTCGGGGTTGCCGAAGAACAATTCACGGTCGATCAACGGCGTCTTCGGCGTGTTCTGAGCAAAGGCTGTTATTGTGGTAATCGAAAATAATGTGAGCAATAAACAAATCAATTGAAGAAGTCTCTTCATAAGGTCTCCTAAGAAGGATTTGAAATTTGAAATTTGAAATTTGAAATTTGAGAGATTATCTCAAATCTCAAATTTCAAATTTCAAATCCGATCTGACGCTACTGTTCCATAGCTTTCAGGAAAATGTCTTCGAGCGAATCGCGTTTGTAATTCAGCCTGCGAATCTGCACGTCGCTCGCCGCTGCAATCTTGTAAAGATCGCGAATCTCTATGCCGTCCTGCATGACGAGTTTGACTCGCTGATTGCCGGTCAGCGCATACTCGCAGCCGAGCGCGCCGATGGCATCGACGAAAGCAGGCGTCGCATTGCGCGTCTCCATCTCGATGAACTTGCGATTGGCGCGACGCTCTTCTTCCAGATTGCAATTGGCCGCAATATGCCCGTCTTTCAAAATCAAAACCTCATCACAGCATTCCTCGACATCGCGCAGCAAGTGAGATGAAAACACTATGTGAGTGCGGCCCGAATCGCGGATTTCGCGGATGAGCTCCAGCATCCGTTTACGTGCCGGCGGATCGAGCCCATTCGTCGGCTCATCCAGAAAGATCAACCGTGGACCATGAACAATTGCCTGCGCGAGCTTGGCGAGCTGTTTCATCCCCAGCGAGTAGGTGCCGAGCTTCCGATAGCGCGCTTCGCCGAGGCCGACGTAAAACAGCGCTTCGTGCGCACGTTCGAGAGCGGCATCGGAAGGCAATCCGGATAACTCGGCCATCAGGCGCACGAAATGAACGCACGTTATATGGGCAATAAATGAGTCGCGTTCGGGCATATAGCCAATGACCGTGCGTACTCGTTTTGACTCATTACGAATGTCACACCCGAAAATGCGCGCGGTACCCGAAGCCGGCTTGTGGAATCCAAGCAGTGTGTGGATGAGCGTCGTTTTCCCTGCGCCGTTCGGCCCGAGCAGACCGATGCAATGGCCGCGCAACGAGCCTTGAATGTCATGCAAGATGCGTCGCTTGCCAAAGACGATTCGCAGTTGATCGAGCTCAATGACTGGATTTGTGGAATTCATTTCGATCATCTTAAATTATTCGCGTCTGTTCACTTTGTCCCGGCCGGAGAAAGAAAGGTTCTAAGTTTTTTTCCCACAGTATGCGTTCGAAGTTCCTTGCCCTTGTCCGCGGCCTTTGGTGAACCCTCGCCAGTCTTCTCGGCCTTCCCTAAATAAACGTTCCCATTAACGCCGCGGACTCTGATCCGAACTCTGCCATTGCCGATTCGTGCTTTGTAAGGTTTGTAGACCGCGTCGCTTTTCTCCACTTCGACGTTCGGCAGATCCGGTTCGACCTTCCCGTTCATACCGAACGCCTCGACCGAGGCATTCACCTCACCGATGAAACGCAGTTCCGTATTGCCGTTTACGCTGCTAAGATCTATGCCCTCGCCGGAGAGTCTCGCTATAGTCGCAGCGACATTGCCGTTGATGCCGTGGAAAGAGGCTGCGCCGGTCGCCTGCGCTATATTGACCGCTCCGTTCACGCCGCCGGCATTGACCGTGCTGTCAATCTCTCCGACCGTGAGATTACCGTTCAAGCCATATGTTTTAAACTCGACTTTACGCGGAAGTCTGAGTATCACTCGCTGTCGACCTTCGGGAATTGATCCCAATGCTGAAAAGGCACTCTTGCGGTCGTTCTCGACATTGATGCGAAGAAACGCCGGCTCGTGCGAGATATTCAGCTTGTGGAACTGCAGGTCATCTCGCTTCTTTGCCGAACGAATGATGAGAACTTCGGCTATGTCCGTTTCCGCCGTCTCGACGTCAATTCTGCCGTTGATATTGTTGATATTGACCTTTGCTCCCGGCGTGAGCCTGTAGGCGCGACGGACCTCCTCGGTTTCGGAGAAATCCACATCTTCACCACCTTTGGCGACCAGTGCATTCGCCACATCTTTGCCGGCTACCGTAGCATCGCTCGGTGCGATCCTCTCGTCAGTCCCACTCGTTTCATACGCTCTGGCTCGATCCACACGTCTATGCCGGCATCCGCCGGCGATCGAGATCAAAACCAGGGCGAGAATTGCAAACATCATGATGATTGGTTTGGGCTTCATTCTAATGCCTCCTGACTAATTTTGCTTGCTGATAACTGTCCCGAGAAGCATAAACGGTTACGCCAATCGATTGAACTAAGTTCCAACCGATTGGCGGCTTTTTCGGCGAAAAAAGAGAGAAAACGGGTCAACAAGAAAGGGCGGAAATAACGGAACAGACGGAAATTCTCTAGGGAAATTCTCTAGGATTTTTCCGTCTGTTCCGTTATTTCCGTCTGTTCCGTTATTTCCGTCTGTTCCGTTATTTCCGCCCTTTCTTGTTGACCCGTCTTCTCTTCCTTTCCTCAACGTGTCGCTTCTCTGATGATGTGACCCAGCCCCGACGATCCGGGCAGCCCGAGCAGATCAGAGGCGCTCAACCCAAGCGGTCTATCTTCGGTATTGACCGAGAAGATCATCCGATCATTGAGCGCGTAGACGTAAGCCAGGCCGGCCTTGTTGCCGAGCAAGTTCTTGAGCGCTGCGCGCGCCTCTTTCGGCGCGTGTTCACCCGCAGCCCGGCCTACCGTTCTTGCAATCGGCGTGACGACGGAGCCTAGGTTCTGATAGACCATCGCTGAGAAGTTCGCTTGTTTGTCTTCCGGCAGCGTCGCCTTGAATTTGGACGACTGCAGCAGTGTGTAGCCTGACTCGCGATACTTGATCGCGTTCTCGATCAGCGCGCGGCTCGGCGCAGCGATCAGGTAGCCGAAAGCGTAGGTGTAATTGACTTCAACGTTGAGATCGAGCGACCTCAGCGTATAGAACGTCTTGCCACCAGCCTCCGCGCGTGACCACGCAAGACCCTTCCTGCCTTCCTTCGCCAATTCTACGTTGAGTTTCTCAACCGTGCGCTCGAGGGTCTGCTGCAGATGTCCGGGATCGTCAACTTCAAATACGATCTTCCACGAAGGTACCGGCAAGAGGGGACCATCGATTGCGAAGGCATATTCACCGCCCAGCGGCACCGCAAAATCATTGCGCAGATCAACGCCATGCTCCGTCTGGAAGTCCTGCAGTTCCTGCCAGTCCTTTGGGTCGGCCGTCTTCAACGCGGCAAGCAGATCGTCGACCAGCGCCGCCGGCTCTTTGACCACGAATGCAGCGACGACGTTTGCGTCCGGCGAGATGAATTCGAGCGCGCCCATCGGCCCGGGCTGCGCCAGCCAGGAAGTTACGCCGTGCTGGTTCTCATTGAAGTTGACGACGGCGCGGTTGAACGGCTTACCGTCTTTTTCTTTCACCTCAATGATGAAGTACCGAAGGCCGGTCACACCAAGCTGCCGGGCTGCACTCCTTTCTTCGTCCTTGCGGAAAGACGGCATCACCATCTTCTCAAGATCGGCGGCAATCACCAGCCCCGCGCCTTCGCGGTAGAGACTGCTGATCTGAGCATAGAACGGCGTTGCGGCAAACGGTTTCGCATCCTGTTTCGACCGGGCGGACAGCCGCTTCAATGCATCGAGCCGGGACGAAACCGCGACCAGATCGTTGCTGACCCAGACGAGAAGTTCGTGTTTCGATTGAACGATACCTGTTGTCATCGGATCATCGATGATCCGCACCTGCTTGGGGCCATCTTTATCAGATTGCAGCCTCGTCAGCTGGCTCTCGAGGAAACTATGGAAACCACTCGCATTGCGTAATTCAGCAATAATTATTGGCTCCTCGGGCTCGCCGCCGTTCGCCCCGGCCTCTGCTCCGAGCGCGATTTCATCACCCAGATAGCTTCCGAACTCGCGAGCCAGATCAATCGCTTCGCTCAAACCATTCTTGCGATTTGCCTGTTCCTTCTCCCACCACTCGCGCAGTTCGGGATTATTCTGCACATTCTCCTGCAGGATGCGATTAGCCTCCGCAAGTGTCGAGCTGATGTTCGGAATAGCCACGTAGAGCACGGTGTTCTCCGGCATCGTATCGAGCAGGCGGGTCGAGTAACGATTGCCCGGCATGGGAGACTGCTGGTCAATCTCGTTGCGAACTGCTTCGAGCAGCTTGGTGTAACGATCCCTATCTCTGCTCCACGCGATCTCATCCCGGACCGGAACGCGTTCGATGCTCGAATGCGTAGTGACCTGCTGGCCTGCGCTGAGGACCTGATCCTTGCCGCCGCGATCAACACGGACTGCACCTTCAATCACCGAGACACGCGCGCCTTTCGTGCCATTGTTGACTGAAAAGATCGTGCCGGTCACAGAAACCAGCGCGTCATCAGTGGCGACGAAGAGTTTGCGGTCGCGCTGCTTAGCCGCATCCACGATGATGTTTCCGCGCTCGAGATTGATGGTGGCGCCCGTTGCATTGTCGCTGATTGAAACTTCGGTGCGCTCGCGCATCTCGATCGACGAACCATCGGACAGCTTGATCACAGCAGCCGCGTTCTTCGCCGTCCGTATGCGTTCACCGCGTCGGAGCTTCTCGCCGGCCTTGACCGTCTGCGTCTTGTTGTCGGAGACCTTGTAGACGTTGCCGTTAGCAGCTTCGACGATGGCCTGAAGCGTGCCGATTGAATTCATAAAACGTTGAGCATAGGGCCAGCCGATCATCCCCAGACCAACTACCAGCACGGCTGCGATGCCCCAGCGCAACACCGCCATTCTGTGGTCCTCTGAGGCAGCTCTGGCCTTCTGGATTTCGAGCTGGCGCCCGGTCTTATTGCCGCTTCGCGCTTCCTTCAATGCCTTACGGCAGGGCACGCACTCGCGCACGTGATCTTCAAGCAGCATCGTGCGCGCGCTCGATAGAACCCCGTGCAGGTATGCCGGAATCAGCGTCTGGAAATCTTCGCAACTGCGAATTTGTTCAACCGGCGTAACGCCGATCTCCGCCGCAGCCTGTTCCCCCGAGAGCCTCGTCCATGCCCGCTGCGCCGCGCCTGAGACAATCGCCGCATCCAGCTTCTCATTGCGGATTTCAGCAGTCACATCATCAGTAATCGCATTCAGTTCTCGATCTGTCATTTTCATAATTAACCTCTGCCTGTCTCCAGGAAATCTCCCACATCTTTCTTGACCCTGGCGCGCGCGCGATGCAGCAGTACGCCGACGACCATCGCCGAGGTCCCCATCATCTCGGCGATCTCCTTATTCTCGTAGCCCTCGAAATATTTGAGCACAAACATCTCTGCCGATTTCTCTCCGAGCTTGGAGATCGCGCGGCGAATAACCACGCGAAGTTCACGGTTTGCGCGCAGTGATTCCGGATTGAGTTTTGGATTCGCCATCAAACTCGGCACGATATCATCAATGTGAATTGATTCGGTCCGGCCGCGCTGACGCATTAGATCAAGCGAGGCGTTGATGGCTGCACGATGTAGATAACTTGCCGGGTTGGGTTCCAAATTGACATCGCCTCCCCGTCGCGAAAGCCTCAGGAAAACCGTCTGTAACACATCCTCGGCATCAACGATGCTGCCCGTAATTCGATATGCCGTCCGAAAAACACGGTCGTGATGCTGGCGGAAGAGGCTTTCCAGCTCTGTCATCGAACCGGGCGCCGAATCTGGCTTGCTGCCGGGGATAGCCCTTAAATGAGTCGCGTTAACTGGCACTGTGACCTCCTTTGCATCGTCTTCCATAGCCATAAACGCTCCCGGGTGGGAATTATTAACAGGCCAAATAAAAAGAATACGAAACAGCTGATGTCGGGACACTTTTACAAAGCAAGGCTCTTTTAGGGGAATGAAAGTGGAATACAAAAAAGGCAAAGAGAGCAAAAAAGGCAAAAATTCTTGGCCCTTTTGCCTTTTTTGCCCTTTTTGTCCTTTTTGTATTCCACCTTACCTTCTGTTCTGAAACCTGACTTTGAAAATGTGTCCCGACCTCAGACGAAACAGACGAAAATAACGAAACAAACGAAATCATCTCGAATTTTCGTTTGTTTCGTTATTTTCGTATGTTTCGTATCCTCTTCTACTCTTTGCGGACGATTTTAATTTTTAAGCTGGTGAATTTTCATAGTCGTAAAGCATCGGCGGCTCCTTGCCGAGCAATCGCGCATAGACGTAGAGCTGCCCGCGATGATGCCAGTGCTCGTCGTAACCGAAGGAAAAGTACTGCCAGGTGGGAAAAGTGCCGAATGGGGATTCAAGCGGTTGCACCAGCTGCTCATCGGTAGATGCCTCCAGCGTGTCGTTGAAGGTCTGAAAACAATTACGCGCGAAAGCCTGCAGATCCGCCACAGTCTTCAAGGCCTCCATCCCGGCTTTGCCCTCTGTCGTTTCCGGGATCGCTTGATTTTCGATGTCGGCGGTGAGCTTGCCTGCCTTCATCCCTTCAGAGAAGGTCTTCATCATTCCGTAAATGTGCATGATCAATTCGCGCACCGATCGCATCCCCGGCTTCGGACGATAATCCAGGTCCTTATCCTCAAATGTTCCGATCAGGCGCAACGTCACACCGTGAACCATCTTGAAATATTGGTATTGTCCAAGTAGCGCTTGTTTCTTCATTTCAATCCCCCTTGTTGAAGTGATTTTTGAGAAAATGGAAGAAATCCGACGGCAATTGCTGCAACGATTCAACAACCCAATCGGCCTGCAGCTCGGGATGTGTTGTCCGCACCCCGATGGCCTTCATCCCGGCTCGATGCGCGGCTTCAATGCCGGCCGGAGCGTCTTCGATCACAATACATATTTCGGGCTCAATAGTCATTCTCTCCGCCGCGGCGAGAAAAACATCGGGATGCGGTTTGCCGTGTTTCACTTCTTCCGAGGAAATTACTACATCAAAGTATTTCTCGATGTCGAGCGCGGCAAAGACCGCGTCAATATTGCCTCGCGGCGCGGAAGTGGCAAGCGCCTGCAGCCACGCATCAGCTTTCAGTTGCTGAAGCCAAGGTCCGGCGCCTGGTAAAAGTTCCAGCTCCCTGATCCGTACCAGCTCGCGGTATTTTTCTTCCTTCGCCAGCGATATGCGTGCGATATCGCTCTCCTGCAAGTCCGCGCCGAGACGCCCGCGCAAGATCTCGTCATTGCGCTTGCCGAAATCTGCGACGTACTGTTCATAAGTCAAAGCGATCTTTTCAACAGCCATCACCGCCTGCCACGCTTCCCAATGAAAAGCCGATGAATCAATCAATGTTCCATCCAAATCCCAGATAACTGCTCTTTTTTGATTACTCATTATCCTCTCTCATTTTCTCCAGCTTCCTGTTCTCTTTCTCCACCCACCTGCGCTCACTCTTCGACACAAGCTTGCGATGCCTCTTACGCGTCTCCAGGAGGACTATGCCATCAACGATCTCAACATTTACCGGAGATAAATCGTTCACGGTTTTGCCCCGATCATTTACCACCTCGCCCGTCACCGGATCGAAAGAGACCTTGTGGTGTGGACAGACGAGTAGTCCCTTTTTCAGCTTCGGCGGGAACATCGCCAGCTTCTTGTGAGTGCAGATTGCGACGAAAGCGCTGACCTCTGCCCCAACTTTGATCACACAGTAGGGGACACCGCCGTGTTCGAGACAGACCGGCTCCATCTCCTTTAGTCGTTCAAGAAGCGCGACAGGAATTAACTCAGCCATCTTCTTTTTCCTCGAATACCTTCATCGACACACTTCATTTTATCCCACTTCTCATCTTTCGAGAGACCGAAGAGAGAATACGAAACAAACGAAATAAACGAAACAAACGAAAAAGGGTGAGTTTCATTCATGCGACGCATGAATGAAACTCACCCTTTTTCGTTTGTTTCGTTTATTTCGTTTGTTTCGTATTCTCTCTTCGGTTTGACGTAGTGCCCTCCACGGTTAACTTCTGATCGGCTCCGGAGGTGCTTCTGTTAACCACGTTTGCCCTGCCGGAGCAGTCCCACCCGGCGCAGTGCATCTTCAGGTTCCGGGTTGCGCTTGAACCAGAGCCAGACGTTTCCGCTGCGGAGGTTTTCGGCGCTGAGCAGGATAATTCCCACATCAATGCCGATGACATCGGGATTGACCCAGCCGGTGTTGGGATTGAAAGCATCGGTGAAGCCATAGCGTCCATAAATCTTCTCTCCGAGTTTCTCTTTCATCTCACGCAGGGCGGGCACTGTGATCTCCGGCGCGAACATCAGCGACCCGCCCGCCGCACAGGGCACGACCGATCCATCGATCGGCCCCCGACGCGGCGGGCCTCCCCAGGCATGATACCCTTTCGCTGTGTCCGAGGCTGTGATCCCCCACATGTTCTCCGTATAACCCGGAAACTCTTTTGCCAGATCAAGACAGAATGCCCGATGTGCGCGCGTGGCGATCACGGAATTTTCAAAATAATCGACGGACGGCGGTTTGCTTTCGCGCCGTCCGCGAAAATCCACCCAGGCGTGCGAGTACTGATGAATGAAGAGCGGCGCGGGCGCACTCAAATATTTGTACTCACCGTATGTGATCCAGTCGCGCTTCCAGGCGTACCACGACTCGGCCGGGATCGGATGCGTCGGCGAGCCGATGGCCAGCAGATAGAGCAGTGCGCTCTCGCTATAATCACCCCAGCGATGTTGAATGAAGCCGCTTTCCGGTCGCCAGCCATGTGAGAGCAAATGCGGATGCCCGTTGAGCATCCATTGAAAATCGACCCTGTGGTAAATCTTCGTCGCTAACCGCACAATCTCCCTGTCGGTTTGAAAGTAACCCCGCGCCGTCAACACACCACCGAGCAGCAAGGTCGTGTCAATGGACGATAACTCGCTCTTCCACTCGCGCTCTCCGGTCCGAACATTGACGAAGTGATAAAACCAGCCCTCTTTGTGCTCCTGCCGATCAGCAAAGAAACGTAACGCCGCCAGCACCCGCTCCCGCGCTTCCTGTTTACTGACCCAGCCTCGTTCCGCCGCAATACACCACGCAGTCAGGCCGAATCCCGTCGCGGCAATACTGGCGATCTTGTTTTGCGCTTCACGATGCGGCGTGCCGTCAGTGCGCGCCCGATCTCGCACCAGGCCAGTCTGCGGATCAGCCTGCTCTTGAAAGAAGCGGAACGAACGGCGGGAGAGATCTTCGAGAAAAGTCGCCTCATCCGGCTTCAGACGATATGAGGCGGACGAACCGGATGAACGCTGCGCCGGGGCCGTGGCGACAGTTGCCGCGACTATGCAATACAACAGGAATAACTTAACCGCGCGCCTCAGGCGTTTTTCGAAGAAAAGCATAATGTTCTATCCATGACGCATTAACAGCTCCTGATGCTAACGGATTTTGTGGTTATCAACTGATGTCGGGACACATTTTCAAATTTATGTTTCAGATCGTGAGACAAGGTGGAATACAAAAATGGCAAAGA
>JAKEHZ010000116.1 GCA_022614735.1 Acidobacteriota bacterium
GGCACCTCGACCTCGGTCTCTTTGATCTCGCGACACATTTCAATCGTTTCCTCAATTCCAGCCATGAGGCGGCGGCACTTGGCGCATTTTTCAAAGTGTGCCTGAAATGTCTGAAAGGTCGGCGCCAGAATGACACCATCGAAATAACGCTCGATCAGCTTGTCGAAATCACCGCAACTCAACATCTCGCCCGCAGTGGTTGCGGCAATGATGCGAATCTCAAGGCCTTCTGGTTCAACCACTGCGTGGTGCGCAACTGAGTTGAGCGCATGCACTGTCGCGCGCACATCATTGTAAAGCTCGCGACATTCACGACAGACAAGGCGGTGAGCAGCACACTCGGTCCGCATACGCGCATCAAGCGCGCTATCGAGATAATCCGAAATTGAATCCTGAAACTTAATACAATCCATTGCTGTCAGATGCTAGCATCTGGCCCCCTAATTCAAAATGTTTCGACGACCCTCATTCGCCTCAAGATCTTCGCCAGCTCAATACGTCCCCGATTGATCCTCGACTTCACCGTGCCGATCGGGATTCTGAGGATGTCGACGATCTCCTGATAAGTCAACTCCTCAATGTCACGAAGGATGACACACTCCCGTAAATCTGGCGGGAGTTTTGCAATCGCAGCATGAACCTGTTTGGCCCGCTCGAATCGTTCGACACCACTGTCCGGCGCATCGTGGCGACTCTCAAGATGATACTCGTGATCACCTATGTCCTCGCCGAGGTCGGTTGGAGTGCGACCACGTCGACGGTAATCGTCGATCACGAGATTGCGCGCAAGACGCATGAGCCAATTTGCCAAGTCACCGGCTTGCGGATCGTATTGTTCTAAGGAACGATAGACGCGCACGAAAACTTCCTGTGCCAGATCCTCCGCCGATTCGTGACGACCAGTGAATCGGTACGCGAGGTTGTAGACACGGCGGGAGTAATCGTGAACTACCTGCTCCCAGGCTGCGCTGTCTCCGGCGCGGCATCGCCGCACCAATTCTGCATCCGATTTAATCAAAGCCGCTTTGGCTCCCACTGTAGGTTGTTCTCTCCTGATCAAGATATCACCTGAAGGCCCATCACCATCCCTTGTCTCCGAAAGAGCCTAACGAGACGGGCCGGGAAAATGTTCTTGGAAATTATGAACTAAGGATCAATGATTGCGGATTGCGGAATGCGGATTGCAAATTTGAAGAAAAAATTACATCAATAAATCCGCAATCCGCAATCCGCAATCATTTAATTGCTTTCGCACTCACAGGCTTAGCGAAAAGATCCTCACTGATCGGTAGATCAAGCTTGACCGATTGATAATTGACTCGGCTCTCCTGCACCCCATTGCGATAAAAATCCACTATATTTGGAAAGATAACGCCATCATAAGATATATATTGGAAAAATCTGACTTCATGCCTGGCCAGACCGCCATCTTCAGATTTCTCGAAGATCAGACTCATCGGCAAATGGGTGTTACGGTCGAGCATGAGATAAGCCCTGCGGTCCGTCTTTAGTTGAAATTCAACGACATCAGCCCGTTCGCCGGGGCGGATCTCTTCGCGCCCGACAAAACGCACTTCAACACCCGGTTCTTTCCATCCGGCTCGTAAGATGCGGTCAATATCAAATTCGAGACCATCGAGATGAGCTTGAATCTGTTTGTCAGTTTGATCTTTGAGAGTTTCGGCATCACCATCGTAGATCCAACCGGTACTGCCGACATTGACCTGAATCCGCCTATCCTTCTTCTTGCCTTTGCCAAACTCAACGCGCTCTTTGTCAGGGAAGACGATGACGTCGAGGAATTGCATCGGAATCTGCGATATGCCTTTATCGAATGGCGTAAATTGCCCGAGAGCCGTCAATGTTTTGAAGTTCAGATAACGAGCACCGCCGCGGGCTTCAATCGACTGCTTAACTAACTCCACGCCTCTTTCGGCATTCTTTGGGTCATTCGGATCCGCTTTCTGAGCTTTGGCGACCATTGTTGTCGCTGCAAATAGCAGAGCTATCAGACATATTTTGACCGGATTCAGGATTGCAAAGCTCGACGATTGTCTGGTATTAGCAGTCACTGCTGACTCCTCGTTCTTCTAATTTTCTTTAAAGATACCGGATTATATCGCGACCCGTGAGACAGTGGTAGGTGGAATTTGAAGCTACAGGTGATGAACTAACAAAAATAAAAGGCGCTACAGTCGTGGGAAGTCTGTAGCGCCTTTATAACCGTGGTTACCTACCTCACCCTGGTAACCACTTGACACCGTCAGTGGAGTTAACCACCTGGTATCTCGTTGCCCCACATAAACCATTGCAAAAACAGTGCCACTGGGCCCTTCCGATGAAAAGATTTATAAGTCCAATGAATTCAGGTATTTGCTATTTAGCTGTTTTTCTTTTGAATTGATCACAGCCTAAAATTCGGGTAATTCTTACAAACCTGATGTGAAGAAGTTGCATACTTCGCGGGAGAGTTCGGCCAATGATGAGTGAGCAATGGGAATTTTCTTCCCTTCAAAATCGAGGCTTGAGTAAGTCATGAAACGAATATAGGATGCGCACCTGATAGCACGAAATCTCTTCATTGTGATCTGCGGCAAATCAGGGAAGACATTTTATGACACGAATCTTGCAGGGTCAGGTCGTGGCGCTTTTTGCCTTCGATCTGGGTTATGAGGTCTCGCTGGAGAAGATGAGCGCGATGATGGCGACGACACCGGTTCAGCCGCTCTCGCGAAAAAAGCAGACGCCGACATATCTGCAATACACCAAACCGCCTCAAATCCTGCATCTCGGATTGTCATCGGGCCATTTCTCAGTTCCGGGAAATATTCAAGCGACGGTCTTTGATTTCGGCGCGGTGAGCATCTCTTACCGCTGGCCTTTGCCGCAGGGAGAATCGACCCTGCTCGGCGATCTTCCCCGGATCAGTCATAATCTCTATCACTTTAACCTCGAACCACACGCCAGAGAACAAGCTGAAAGTTTGATGAAGAAGATCGAGCCCGCCATCGTTCGACCGAAGCTGGCCGATCTGGTGGAGGACTATTATCTCTTCATTATCGAAAAGCTTGATCGACCATTGAAAGCCGACGATTTAATGACCGAATTCCAATCGACACTGGCTCAGACGCTGCGATTTGAGATTACGGATCTGAGCCGTGGACAGCAGGATGAGGCCCTCAGCCAGAGCGTCTCATATTACACAGATGATCTGGCGCTGGTGGATTGGAATGCCGCGATCATATACGACCGCGATTACGAAGACACTGCGAGTGTCCTGGAGTTGCTCAATGTCGAGTTGTTGGAAGCGCGTTACATTGATGGTCAGCTCGACAAACGCATTGGTGATTACGGAAGTCTGGCCCGGAAAAGGCTCGAATTACCTATTCCACTCCGTCAACCCTATAAGCAGGCGATTCAGGATCTGGCCGAATTGCGGCTTGAATCGTCGTTGCTCTCTGAGCGTGTAGACAATGCGCTCAAACTGGTTGGAGATCTTTATCTGGCGCGATTACATAGAGCCGCTGCTCAAAGATTTTATTTGCAGGAATGGGATCGAATTATTTCGCGCAGGCTTGAGATCATCTCAGACTTTTACGAATTGCTGACTGATCGAGTCCATACGGTACAAAGCCAGACACTCGAGGTGATCATCGTTGTTCTGATCCTGGTCGAGCTGGTCCTGGCTTTTGTTGGGAAGTAAAAACGAGAATACGAAACAAACGAAAAAGAGAAAACGGAACAAACGGAAATAACGGAACAAACGGAAATAAATTTAATTTCCGTTTGTTCCGTTATTTCCGTTTGTTCCGTTTTCTCTCTTCTCCTCGGTTAATTGGCTTTCAATTTCTCATCGTAACAAAGGATCATACCGCGATCGCCGACCGCCCAGCCTTTGGTAGGGGAGATGAAAAAGACGCCGCGGATCCGTCTGCCTCGCGCGACGAAGTCGTTTTGCCAGGACATTCCTCCATTGTCGGTCCGCATCAGCGTGGTGTCGTAGATGACGGCTTCAGCCCCACCTTCTCTCGGCGCGAAAGCAGCGCTCCAGCCGTTCGAAGGATTGAGGAACTGAGTGCTGTGAATAGCGCGGCTGGGTCTTCGGAATTGTTCCCAGGTCTTGCCGCCATCACGTGTGTGAAGCACGAAAAAGAAGCGGGCCTCGCCATCGCTCATTTCACCGGTTACCGAGCCGGTGTTGAGATCGGTAAAATTAACTGAATGGAGCAGTCCCGGGGTGAAGCGACCTGATGTGTATTGTGTCTGAAGCGTGAGCGGTATCCGTTTCCAGGAACTGCCCCCGTCAGATGTCACGAACAATCCACCGATATTACTGCGCGCACGTCCATAGAAATTGCCGATCATCCACCCATGGTTAGCGTCGAGGAAGAATACATCACAAAAACCATAGTTATAGGTGGATGATTCGACCGGCAGGCCGACCAGCTTCTCCATTCCAGGTAGCGGAGACCATTGTTCACCACCATCTTTGGTTCTCAAGACAGTCGCATCTTTGCCCACTGCCCAGCCATTCTTGGCGTCAATGAAGTGAAGGCTCAAAATATTCGGCATAGGCTTGTTGGTCCAGGTGCGACCACCGTTATTTGTGATGAAAAGCAATGTTTGGCCGTCGCCATCGCCTTTACCAGCTCCTCTGCCGCCCGATTCGCCCAACATCCACCCATTATTCCAGTCGACAAAGTAAATGTAGTTGATATCCGCGGGAGCACCGCTCAGCAACGGTTTCCAACTGCGACCACCATCGGTCGTCCGATAGACTGCGCCGGCGTCGCCGCCCGCCCATCCTGTCATAGCGTCCACAAAATGAATCGCTCGTAGATTTTTATCAGTCTCAGAGCTGCGCCGCACGACTTTCCAGTTGTTGTTGCTGACTGCAAAATCAATGATCGCATCAGCGACGGGTGGGCTGGCGATATTCGTATCGATCTTGTTGCTGTCGGCAACCTCGGGTTGAGAAGTTGGCCTGCTCGACGGTGCTCTGGTAGTCTCGGATGCTATCGGAGGAGTCCGCTGAGATTTTTTCTTTTCCGAAGATTCAATGGGCCGAGCAAGCGCATCGGTCTCTTCCTTCTTCTCTACACTCTTCAACTCAGTCTTTTTCGCGGTTTTGTTCGTCGCAGATTCGTTATTAATCGGATCCCGGGCGCTTACACCGGCGGCCTTATCACGTGTCTTTTCTGTTGACTTGGGAGATGTTGTTGTCCTGTCCGTCATTTCTCCCGGCGGCGCCGCCCTGGTGGGAGGGGCATCGTAATTTGTGATAATGAATTCTTTGATCAGGCCACGATTGCGCGTTCGATCGGCCATCGTTTTTGCATCGGGTTGATTGCTGAATCGCCCGATGCGGACGCGATATCGCGTGCCTTTGCCCGGAACCTCAGCTTTCACCCAGTATGCATCGATGCCCTTCGCCCTGAGGTCGGTTGCGATGGCCTTTGCTTCGGCTTCCGTGGTTGCCGAGGCAATTTGAATGGAGAAGCTGTTCCCTTGTGCCCGGGCAGTGAATGAAAAAAGCAACGCAGCCAGAAGACAACCAAGTGAATGTCTCAAGATCGTTTTTGGCACTTTCATACCGGTATGAATTTCTATTGATAAAAACCGGGGCGATGCATGTAGAGGGAGGCTCACGACAAATGCGATGCAATCAAATAATAACATCAAGGATACTGTTTTGTCCCGCATTTTGTTTTATTCTTAACTGGCACACAGAGCAATAGACAGCTAGAATGGTGAGGGACCTGGTAATGTGAGAAATTGAGTGGGGCAAGTTAATGTTAAAAGGATATTACGGTGAAATCGGGTCAGTAAAGATTAACTTTCTTGATCGGAGCATTAGATTGATGAAGAAACTGATGAATCTATTTTATGGGATGGAACTTGAAAATAATCAGGGTAGGAGACTTAATCTTATCGGTCTTTTGATCGGTCTTTTGATCGGCTTGCTCACAACGTTGACACTTGCAGGGTGTAACGCAAGCTCCACAAATTCTACTCAATCAGCAAATTCTCACACTGGTCATTCGGCTACGGCGACGGCAACTCCACGGGTACCGGCTTTCATCGAGAAGCTGGAAGAAGCGAAGCCCTTACCGAAGGTTCTCGATCCGGCGCAATTCGATAATCCCGTCGTCGCCAAAGCTTATCTTTATGCGCAGCAAAATCCTGAGGTCTTCGCTCAACAGCCATGCTATTGTCACTGCGACCTCGGTCATGGGCATCGGAGTCTGCTCGACTGTTATGCTTCTGATCACAGTGCCACCTGACAGCTTTGTCTCAAGGAGGGTCTCCTTGTTAACAAACTGCTGAGAGAAGGGAAGAGCGCGGCAGCGATCCGCGATCTGATTATCCGTGGCGAGTGGCAGCACGTTCGGTTGGATTAATTAGACGTCAAACAAGAATGGAATGAATTGATAATTATGAACGCACTTGGAATCATTAAACGTCCTCAATTGGGCGGAGACGTAGATACACACTGTGGTAAATGTGGAGAAATTCGCGAACATGTCATTGCCGCACTAAATGTAAAGGGCGGGATTGAGCGGGTTCAATGCCGGACCTGTCATAGCAATCATCTATACCGCGAACGCCAGACAAAAACAGCCTCATCGCGGGTGGCAAGCCGAACCAACAAGAAAGACTCGCACCATTCCGACGAGGGAACGGGACCGTCGCGCACCTACTCGATGCAGGAGCGATTCGCCGTAGGCGACCGTCTTGAACATCCTAAATTCGGTCTGGGTGTTGTCGTCGAAGTACGTGCAGGAAAAATCGACGTGAAGTTTGGCAGGGAAGTAAAGACACTGATTCATGCAGGATGAAAGAGGATACGAATTCCGGCTGACAGTTTCAACACAAAGGGTCAAAGGGTCAAAGGGTCAAAGAAGAAAAAATCAAGCATTCATCCCTCTTTGACCCTTTGACCCTTTGATCCTTTGTGTTGAAACTGTCAGCTGTTTCGTATTCTCTCTTATCAGCTCAGCTGCTCAAGGAATCTGCGCGCCTCTCTGAGGGCTTTTCCGCGATGGCTGCGCGCGGCCTTCTCATTGCGAGTCAGTTGGGCGAACGTACGGCCGAGATCGACGTCAATGAAGATGGGGTCATAGCCAAAACCGCCAGTGCCATCAGGCCTGAATGCAATGGAGCCATCCGCGTAGCCTTCAAAAGTCTGTTTCAGACCAGGCCCGATTATCGCAATGCAGCAGACGAATCGCGCCGCGCGTCCTTCTTCAGGTACGTCCTTTAACTCTTCGAGCAGCTTTGCTATTTGTTCAGAACTGTTCAAGCCTTCGCCGCCGTAGCGCGCCGAAAATACTCCGGGTCTTCCGCCAAGAGCGGCAACTTCGAGACCTGAATCATCAGCAAGAGTGATGAAACCTGTCCGCGCGTAATAATACTCAGCCTTGATCAAAGCGTTTTCGACGTATGTCGTGCCCGTCTCCTCGACTGATGGGAGTGCATCCGTTAGTTCTCTGAGGCCCATTATGCGCCAGTTCAAGCCATGCAGAAGCTCGGTGATTTCAGCGATTTTATCCTGGTTAGTGGTGGCAAGCAGAAGATTGCGGATTGCGGATTCGAAGTCTTCATTATTAACCATTTGAATACATAGATTGTTAGTGGGTTCGACGATGGAAAATCCGCAATCCGCAATCCGCAATCCGCAATCAAAAGGTGAGGGTAATGTCAGCGCCGATGCGAGCAATTGCGACAGTGATGTTGTCATGGCCCCCACGCTGGTTTGCGAGGGCGATCAAGGCATCGCAGGCGTGGGCCACCGGCGCGTTCTGTACAATACTGAAAATCTCTTCGTCACGCATCAGATTAGTTAATCCGTCGGTGCAGGCTACGAAGGTGTCTTTTTCGAGCAGGTGAATCGGATCGGTTCTGATCTCCGGATTGATCTCATCGCGCAGACCCAGCGCGCGATCAAGCCAGTCGCGGTCCGGGTGAACTTCAGCTTCTTCCTCCGTAATCAAGCCGTCGTCGAGCATACGCTGGGCTCGTGTGTGGTCGCGGGTAAGTTGTTTTATCCGGCCATTGCGAATCAAGTAGATGCGGCTGTCACCAGCGTGCGCGATGTGCGCAACCTCATCCGCGAGGAGCAGCACGGCACAAGTGGATCCCATTCCACGACAATGTCGATCACGAGTAGCACGTTGGAGGATCAGGCTGTTTGCCTCGCTGATTGAATTATTCAAACGTTCATATATTGTTAGATTTGACTCGTACTGGTTGAAGAAGCTCTGCCGGATTGTCTGCACCGCGAGCTGGCTTGCAATCTGACCGCAGGCAGTACCCCCCAGTCCGTCAGCGACGATCAGAAGATGGTCTCCACTGCGCTCATCGCAGATATATACAATGGCATCCTGATTTTCCTGTCGCTCACGGCCTGTGTCGGTTCGGTGAGCTATAGATACCTGATATCGCATCACGTACGTTGCGCTGAAACGTAGGTCAAATGGGTGTTCCCAACACGCACTTGATCGTAATTCTGAAGAGTATGTGCCTCAGTAATCTCGCGTCCATTGACAAAAGTGCCATTGCGCGAAAGGTCGTCTTTGATCAGACAGCGGCCATCGCGATAGACGATGATCGCATGCGAGCCGCTAACGGTCTCGTCATCAATTAGGATATCGCAGACCGGATTAGCACCGATACGATTATAGCCGGCGTATATACGGTAGTCTTCACCATCAGGATTACGGTTATAACTGATCAACCAGCCAACGATCTTACCCCTCGCCGCTCGCACCGGAGCGGCCTGCTCCGCCATGATAATTGTGCGGCGATCGCCATCAGGAGTAGTAGACGTAGAGAGCCCCGAAGAGACGGATTGCGCTGATTTCACAGTCTCTGCCGGTGGTGGTGGAGTCGAAGCCAGTACTGCCTGTTCAGCAGACGGCTTTAGGACTGATTCCGGCAGTGATAAGTCAGCTGATGGAGACGTCGATTCGGAGCGCTCTTCCCATGGTTTGAAAGATTCGACAAGCGGCTCGAAAGCCGGCAAAGTTGTGATCACTTCAGTTGGCGCAAGCGGTGGCGCGGGGTCTTCTGGCGCCGGCGGGTTTACGACCGGGGAATCCAAAGTCTCGAACATCGACTCGTTCGTCTCGACTCGAGTGGCGTAATCCATTTGTGAGGATGGAGACGGTGCAGTTATAGCGCTGAATGGATCTATTGCGGTGACCGGTTCTTCGACACGGGTGATAAACGAAGAGGCGTCGTTGCCTTCAGGCTGTGGACAATACGGACAATGTTGGTAAACCGCGCTGTAGATGTGTCCCTGTGGGCAGTTGATAAGAGATGATGTTTGATCGGAACTGCGCGAAAATGCGTTGCCGCAATTGCCACAAAATTTTGCGCTATCCATGTTTTGACTTCGGCAGACTGGACAGATCAACATATTAATCCCCCGTTTCTGGCCAACCTGGCATTAGGTTTGGCAACAGTTTTATATTTTAATAGTGCCTCATATGAAATCATACTACCATGCTATTAAATCCAGCAATAACTGTAAATTGCCAAAGAGAAATGAGAGAGAATGAATGACCGGAAACTTTTAGCTAGTTAATGTAGCTCGAAATTCAACGGCGAATGCCGATGTGGCTTCCATTCGATGTCCCACTTCCGCTCGAATTTCCGGCGATTCTCATCAAAGATGCGGTCGTAGTCTCCGCTGCGGATCAACTTGCCGAATGCCGCCTGCCCGAAATGGTGGACGAAAGTATCCGCTGCGCAAATCACTCGATAGCCGTGCTGTCTGACTCGCAATGAGTAATCATCATCTTCGAACATACCAAGACCGAACTGTTCATCAAGTGGGCCTACTTTTTCAAACACTTCTTTTCTCATCGCGAGACAGAACATCGAGAGCATCTGAATATCCGCAACCAGCCGGTGATGCCTCCACATGTAATCTCGCGCAAATGACTCCATCTCCGCCCAGGTGCTGTAGTCTGCATCTATTTTCGCTTCGTTGCCTACGAAGTTGGTGACAGGGCCTACCAGGCCGGCTGCCGGATCGCGTAAATGCATCAGCAATCTGCTCAGCCAACCCTGGGGCACAATCGTATCGTTATTAAGCAGAACCAGGTAAGCACCTTTAGCTTTTCGGATGCCCTGGTTGGTAGCTTTCGCAAAGCCGTCATTTATCCTGTTCAAGATAATTATGAGGTTGTCGTGTTTTTCAGAGGTACTTTGCAGGTAGCTCTGTGTGCCATCGTTAGAGTTGTTATCAACGATAATAACCTCATAGTTCGGATATTCAGTGTTCTTGAATATGCTCTCAAGGCATAGCCTGGTGAGGACCAGGTTATTATAAGTGACGATGATGATACTTGTCCTTGGAGTCGTCATGATAAACTCATTAAATATGCATTTATAACGCTCCGCCCATGTATGTCGGCGTGCCAGCTCCTTTCGGCGTTCGATCAGTTCCTGGTTATTTTCGGTTATCGCCAGGTCTAGCTTCTCAGCGAAATCAGCGGCGCCATTTGCAATATAGACATAATTGCGATGCGGCTCTAATTCCGGAAGATTCACAGATACTACTGGTTTCCCGCCGCTCAGGTATTCATACAGCTTCACCGGATCGGTGGCTTCGGTAATCGAATTGATCTTGAAGGGGATGATGCAGGCATCGAAATGATGCAGGTATTGTGGCATTGACTCATAAGGTTTCTGTCCGAGGAGTATAACGTTCGGTATAACGCGTAGCCTCGAAACATCAACATCAAAAACCCCGCCCAGCAGCACGAAGGTAAAGTTGGGCCTTAGTTCAGCTATATCGGCCATCAGATCGATGTCGAACCAGTCGGCAATAGCCCCGAAGTAACCTATCATCGGATATTGGGTATCAGGGAGTAAATCGTTCGATTTGCATCGTTCAGCGTAAAAATCATAGTCCGTGGCGTTTCGGGCGAGTACGGTCGGGCGTTGGAACTTTTGCCACTTATCATAGAGCCGCTTGCCAGTCACAACCAGAAGATCGCAGTCCAGCACCAATTGCTTTTCTGTCTCGGTCAATAGCGGGCTGATGCCGGGGAAGTTCTCCCATTCATCCATGCAATCGTAAATTATGCGCCAGCCCCATGATTGCTGTGCCGCCCGTGCTGCTTTCCCCCAGGACGGAATCATGACGTATCCAATCGCTTCATTGATATTATAGGCGCTGCGCAGTTCATCCAGTGAGCTCATCACAAATTCGAGTTCTTCGCCTTCGACCGCCCGATGATAAATCGATAGTTGTGAGCGCGCCGCTATTTGAACTTCGATAAGATTCTCTCTGATCTCTCTCACTGCGAACTTTGGCTGCGCGTATACGCTCCGGAATTGAGAGACATTCAGATAAAAGGTTCTATGGCCTCGCGCAGCGAACTGAGCCATCAACTGCTGCGGGCGTTGAAAGCGGAATGACCAATCCACAATTGAAAAGCAGATAACGTCAGGCTGTGCTCTGTGGACTGGCGCCGCCTGATGGCGGAGAATCGTTTCCAGATTTGTATCGGATATATTCGGCCGCAGAGTTATTGTTTCGTAATAATCGTCGCGCCTGAAGCTAACATCACCTGGCGGAGTGAAGCGTTCTCTGGCGAATTTTGCGCGCGCCCAATTGCCCAGCGCTCTCTGTCCGATGCGCCTCCGAATGAAGTTGACGGCTCTGCGACGCCATTCATATGGGATCAGGATGCGAAGGGCTTCGCGCAATGTCTTATACCGGCTTTGATTCTTTTGCCGGAAAACAGCCTTGACCTCCTGAAACTGTGAGACAGATTTAGACATAAGCTTTTTTTATCGCCTGCAATAGTGCCTTTGCGTCATCGCACTATTAAATACCATAGAACGAATGGTGATTGACAGATAATCATCTGTGCCATATAAACCAATCTTCCATTCCCCCCGCCCCGATGCCCCCCAACACTAATTCGAGGGTTCGGTAAGGTGATCGGCCTCTGTTATGGCGCCTGTCATCGACGACGTATATGAAAGTCCTCACAGTCTTTGGCACGCGCCCCGAAGCCATCAAGATGGCGCCGGTTGTCAAACGACTCAACCGATATTCTGATCGGATCAGGAGTGTTGTCTGTGTTACTGCACAGCATCGCAAGATGCTCGATCAGGTGTTGTCGTTGTTCGATATCAGACCTGAATACGATCTCAACATCATGCGGGAGCGCCAGACCCTGGCAGAAATCACGGCGCATGCTTTGACCGGACTCGATGTGGTGTTGCGTCGAGAAGAGCCTGACTGGGTCTTGACCCAGGGTGATACGACCTCGTCGATGGTTGCATCATTGGCGGCTTTTTATCATCGCGTCAAGATCGCTCACATCGAAGCCGGGTTGCGGACCTGGAATAAATTTCAACCATTTCCCGAAGAGATCAATCGTAAGATAGCCGACGCTCTGTGCGATTTGCATTTCGCTCCGACCGAGACCGCGCGCGCGAACCTTTTCTGTGAAGGCATAGACGAAGCGAAGATAGTTGTTACCGGCAACACAGTGATCGATGCGTTGTTGGATGTCGCCGATCGTGATTACGACTGGAACGCCGGACCGCTGGCGGCGATACCGCGCGACAAAAGACTAATTCTTGTCACGGCGCATCGCCGCGAAAATTTCGGCGAGCCGCTCCGGCGGATCTGCGCGGCGCTCATGACGATCGCCATGAGTTTCAGAGATATTCATCTCGTCTATCCCGTGCATTTGAATCCCAACGTGAAGCATTTTGTTGAAGGCCGGCTGAGCAATGTGCCGAACATCAGCTTGCTCGATCCGATTGAATATTTACCGTTCGTGCATTTGATGAAGGCGTCGTTTCTGGTGCTGACCGATTCCGGCGGGTTGCAGGAAGAAGCGCCGGGATTAGGCAAGCCGGTCCTGGTGCTGCGTGAAGTGACTGAACGGCCGGAATGCGTCGAAGCAGGGACGGTTAAGATCGTCGGCACCGACAGTCAGCAAATAGTTCGGGAAACAGCGCGTTTGTTGGAAGATTCGGCGGAATACCGGCGGATGGCGCGAGCGATCAATCCTTACGGCGATGGACAGGCGAGCCGCAGGATCGTTGATTGCCTACTAACGATACGGGATAAGAATCATTTAGAATCGCTTGACTCTCATCATTCTCCATCTGTCATTTGACATTGACCAATTGCCAGCGAAACAAGATTATTTATTCAGAGCGAGATGTATTTAAATACGCTGGCAAAACTGATCACCGGCAGACTCCTTCCTTCTCATCGATTGAGGAGGATTGGCCGGAATGTCATCAGACTACTGGGCATCCCTGAAGAGCGCCCTGCGACATTGTCGACGGCAAATTCCGAGACGCGGGAATGGCTGATTGAGCAATCGGCCGAAGCCGCGGCACCTGCGCCCGCCAAGAGTTTTCTGGTCAGTATTGTCATGGCGGCGTGGAACCGCGGAGACATCATTGAGCGCGCGATCAAAAGTGTGCTGGAGCAAAACTATCAGAACTGGGAGCTGATCATCGTCGATGACGGGAGCACAGACGACACCCGGGAAAGGGTGAAGAGATACGCGCTGGAGAGCCGAATTCGTTATGTCTATCGGGATCATCGTAATGCCAGCGCGGCGCGCAACGCAGGGTTGATGATTGCGGAGGGTGAGATTATCGCCTACCTGGACACCGACGTAGTGTGGTTCCCGGGTTATCTGACAAACATAGTTTCAGCATTTGCCGAGGATGAAGAGCTGGGAGCGGTCTACACTGCGCAGTTGGTTGAGGATAAGGAAAGATTGTTATCTTACGTTCGGTGTGAAGAGTTCGATTACATCAAGCTTTGCCGTGAGAATTACATTGATCTAAATGTCTTTTCGCATCGCCGGTCTATCTATGAGCGCGAAGGCGGATTTGACGAAAATCTCAACCGGTTGGTTGACTGGGACTTGATCCGGCGCTTTACGGAATACAGTAAGATTCGCCGGTTGCCTGCAGTAGGTGGGATCTACACCTTCGATCGTCCGGATCAAGTGACCAAGACGCGCAGTGTCCATCGCAACCAGTACTTGATCGAGACCAAAAAAAAACATCGTGACCGACAACCTATGAAAGTTTTATACACTGTCTGGCACTATCCGCAGCTCAGCGAGAGTTACGTCCGCACCGAAATTCGCGGCGTCAGGAAACTGGGCGTAGAAGTCGAGGTCTGGTCAGAAGCGGATGTCGCAGCGCCTTTTGAAAGTGAGGTGCCTGTGCATCGCGGCAGCCTTTCAGATGTGATTGCTGGTTTCAAACCCGACCTCATCCACACACACTGGCTTCATATGGCCGATAAGTTCAGCTCCGATTTGAAGAGGACAGGATTACCGCTGACGGTGCGCGGCCACGGATTTGAATTTACCACCAGCATGGTTGCGAAGCTGGACAAGAACCGCACGGTGCGGGGGGTTTATGTCTTCCCACATTATGCAGCGCGGTGCCGGTCTTACAGCGGGAAGGTGCGGGCGATGCAGGTGGCCTTCGATCCTGAACTTTACTACCCTGCTGAAGAAAAAGATCGTCGCATGGTGATGCGCACCGGTGCCGCCTTACCAACGAAGGACTATCCCTCGTTCTTCAGGATCGCAAAGCTCTGCCCTGACCATCACTTTCTATTGGCGCTCAGTCACGCTTACCTGAAAGAGGCGTATCTCGATGAGATCGTCAAAATGAATCAGAGCGCAGGTAGTCCGGTGGAAATAAGAATCGATGTTCAGCACGAGGAGATGTCCGTACTCATGCGGCGGGCCGGCATCTATCTTCATACGGCCGACCCGAATGAACCCTTCGGTATGCCGATCTCGATCAGCGAGGCGATGGCAACCGGCAGCTATCTCATTGGGCGCCGTCTGCCCGCCTCCGCATCGTATATTGGTGAGGCCGGCAGACTCTACGATACTCCCGAAGAGGCGGCTGAGCTGATCCGCGAAACGACAAAATGGAGCGAGAGCGATTGGGAACAGTCCTCCCTGCGTTCGATCGATAGAGCATACGGTAATTTTGTGAACAGTAACGTACTTCAGCAATTGGTCGATCATTGGCGAGGCCTGACAGGGAAGTATTAAGAAAGAAGAGAGAATACGAAACAAACGAAAATAGACGAAACAAACGAAAAATGGCGTTTTTCGTTTGTTTCGTCTATTTTCGTTTGTTTCGTATTCTCTCTTCTTTGAGATTTGAGAGATGCTGATTTAAACTCACGCCCTAACATTGAGGTGATTAGCCGGGGTGGTGGAATGGCAGACACAGAGGACTTGAGCTATTTGAAATGATTTGAGCACGTCAGATGGAAACGCTGGCGTGAATGGAGTCAAATTCGGCGAAACCTTAACAGATTGCGCTGATGGCAACGCCGAGCTAAGGCCATCTCATATTTCAAATTTGAGATTTGAGATTTGAGATCTGAGATGAGCAAAGTGTAGAGACGAGACGGCTCCCTCCTAAACATCACTCAGCATTTCGACTGGTGCAAGGAGAAGGCATCGTCCGGACCACAAACTGTCAGGTCTATTGATTAGGTTGACAGGTAGCGAAAGCTATAGCGGTAAGAAAATCCTCTGGCCCAAAAGGCCGTGCGGGTTCGAGTCCCGCCCTCGGCATGTCTTTGTAAGTTATTGCTACGCCTGGCTTTATGGTCGTGGTTTTATTTTGGTGTCTATTATCAAGTGACTTCCTCGGACCCATGCTCCTGCTTATCCATATGAAATACGATGGTCAAATGTTCGAACTCTTCCAGCAGCTGCATCGGGTGGAAGATTACATATGCACTGGCGTCGGGCTGGCCATCGTGCCCAAGGCGATGGAACTCATCGGCGGGCGAGCCCGGGCTGAGAGCAAACCGGGACTGGGCGCGACGTTTCATTTGGAGATTAAGAGAGGAAACGTAACTGCTCAGCCCTAGGAAAAAGCAGTGGCGAGCTAGTGCGGAACGGCGAGCGTCAGTGACCTGGGCTTCGATGAAACGGCCTCTTGCCAAGGTGCAGGTCGCTTACGCTCCCCACAAACCGCACCGGCCACACTATAAGTTCGATTGGCGCCCTTATATTTAAGGCGTCAAGGAGGTCGGTGAGAGTGATTAGTTTGCTGGCGGTGTAGCTCAGCTGTTTGAGCGAGGGATTCATAACTCCTAGGTCAGCGGTTCGAGTCCGCTCGCCGCCATTGTTTTCAATAGTTTAGCGGAATTTGCTCGGCTCCCTTTTTTCCTTTGCGACAAACTTGAGACAAATTTTTTGAGATCAGAGAACTTGCTTGGACTACTCCAATCTCAAAGGCTTTTCAACGCTTATCCAACCTCAAAGGTTACATAGAGGTTGATTTTGCTCCAGCCGATCGTTATTAACAGCCAGCTAACGGTTAATTTCTAATATCCGTAAGTGTATGAAATTATTGAGAGATGGACTTTTTGCGAGGGACA
>JAKEHZ010000117.1 GCA_022614735.1 Acidobacteriota bacterium
GTTTCAGATCGTAAGGCAAGGTGGAACACAAAAAAGGCAAAAAGGGCAAAAATTCTGGCAAGTTTCATATTCCAGATAACAGTTTGTGGTTCACCGCAGAGGCACAGAGAGGCGCAGAGATTGCACAGAGAGATTGCTACGTCTGCAACTCTTTCCGCCGCACTCTTTTCTCAAATTCTTTCTTTTTCTCCGCGCCTCCTCAGCGCTCTCTGCGCCTCTGCGGTGAGTCACAAACTGTTAACTACTTTTAGCGTCCTCTGAAACATACCGAAATCTCTTCTGTTTTTGGACACTATGGGGAATCAGACAAAAAAAGACGCGGTTATTCCCTTCTTATTGACCTTATCCCTTCACTGCCTCTAGAAATTGTCCCTTTTCCAGGTGGTAAGTAACGGAAGCGTGTTCGGCGGCATGCGGGTCGTGTGTGACCATAATGATCGTCTTCCCGAAATCGCGATGGAGACGCTCGAGTAATTCCAGGACTTCTGTGGCCGATTTCGCATCAAGATCGCCTGTCGGCTCATCGGCCAGGATGAGGTCAGGGTCAGTCACGATCGCGCGTGCAATCGCTACACGCTGTTCCTGTCCGCCGGAAAGCTGGCGCGGATAATGATCCAGGCGATCCGATAGCCCGACCAGCCTCATGACCGTCTCGACGTGTCTGCGCCGTTCACGCGCACTCAATCGCGTCAATAGCAAAGGCAGTTCGACATTCTCATAAGCGTTCAACACCGGAATCAGATTGAAGGTCTGAAAAACATAACCGATGTGTGCGCTCCGCCAGGCAGCCAGTTCATCTTCTCTGAGATCGAGGATGTTTATTCCAAGCACCCTGATTTCGCCATTCGTTGGACGGTCAATCCCTGCGATGATGTTCAGCAGCGTGCTCTTGCCTGAGCCTGAGGGCCCCATCAATGCGGCGAACTCACCGGCGTAAATGTCGAGCGTGGCATCGCGGAAAGCTACGACCTCGGTTGTATCACGGTGATAGATTTTGGTCAGATTGCGAGCTTCAACGAGGATCATCTACTTGCTCTTTACTGCCACGCCATCCTTGATTTTTTCAAGGTCGGAAATTATCAACATATCACCCGTGCTGAGGCCGCTGGTGACTTCGACGTTGGTGTCATTGCCCGTGCCGAGTTTCACTTCGCGCGCAACAGCCTTGCCGTCCTTGAGAATGTAGACGGTCTGTTTGCTCCCGCTCTCGGTCACGGCGCGACGGGGGATGAGGATTTTGCTGGGTGCGACAGCTTCAAACTTCACAGCCTCCCTGAGGAAAGTCACCTTCGCATTCATCTCGGGGCGCAGGTAACTATCGGGATTGAACACTTTCACCTTAACCTGGACAGTTGCTTTCTGCCGGTTGGCTTCAGGCGCGATCTCTTCGAGCCGTCCTTCGTAGCGACGATCCGCATGAGCTTCCGGCACGATCACCGCAGGCTGACCCATGCGCAGCCGCGCAAAATCAGCCTGCGAGACATCGATCTCAACCTGCAGATCATTGAGATCAGCCAGCGAAACGACCGATGATTTGGCGCCGCGGTCTCCGACAAACGAAGTCGTCACCATCTCACCGCGTTCAACCAGTCGTTCGAGGATCGTGCCGTCGATTGGCGCTTGAATCTCTGTTGCATCGAGTTGCGTTTTCGCATAAGCGAGTGCGGCCTCGGCATTTTTCACAGCGGCACGCTGCGCTCCGATCTGTTCTTCGCGCGGTCCGATCTCCCACAGATCGAGCGCTTTGCGCGCCGATTCGACCTGAGATTTGACGACATCGTAGCGCGCTCTTGCGTCGTCGAGGTTCTGCACTGGCTGCAGTCCTTCACGCACCAACCGTTCAGTGCGATCATATGTTACCTTTGCGTTGCGCAAGTTCGCTTCGGCCAGTTCCAAATCGGCCTTGCCGCGCGCGATCTCCTGCGGGCGCGAGCCGTTTTCGAGTTCACTCAGGCGTGCTTGTGCGGATAAAACAGCCGCCTCAGCTTCATTCATTTGTGCGCGGTATTCCTGATCTTCAAGCCGGACGAGCGACTGCCCCTTCTTCACCAGATCGCCTTTCTCGACGCCAATCCACGCCACTTTACCCATGACTTTCGAGCCCAGCTGAATTTTGTGATGCGCGACGATGTAACCACCCGCAGTCAGGACGGCAGCAGTTGAGTTCTCCGGCGCATCAGCCTGAGGCGCCACACGCAAGGTAGAAGCTTCGACTGCGCGGTTACGGAATACGGTCGCGGCAGAAAGGCCGCCTCCGATCACGACCGCCGCGATCAGCAGAAGAAGCCATGGTCTGCGCCGTCTCGGCTTAGAGCTGTTGCTTTTCATCGCCGGATCGATACGCAAATTATTGAGTGCATCAGCATCAGTATCTCGAACTTGGGGCATAAACCTCACCTTTAATCACGAAATTCGCTACATACAATATCTTCAACACAAAGGGTCAAAGGGTCAAAGGGTCAAAGGGGATAAAAGCTCGATTTATTTCTTCTTTGACCCTTTGACCCTTTGACCCTTCGTGTTGAAAAAGCTTTATTCATCGCATTTCTGAGATTGTTGCTCAATGTGCACGCAGCGCGGTCACGATATGTTCTCGCGCCGCCTTGAGCGCAGGCAGCGATCCGCCTACCAGCCCGATCAATGCAGAGAAGATCAGGCCGGTGATGATCAGCTCACGCGAGACGCGGAACTGGAAAGCGATTTCGCTGAACGTGCTGAAATTCGTCGTGCCCGTCGTTAAGCCGTTGATTGGCAGCGCCACTATACTGCCGATGATGCCGCCGAGCAGCGAGAGCGCCACTGATTCAATTGCAAATGAGAGCCAGATATTGAAGCGCGAAAACCCGAGCACGCGTAACGTCCCTATCTCCTTCGTGCGATTGGCAACCGACGTGTACATAGCGTTCATCGCGGCAAAGGCCGCGCCGACGGCCATCAGCACAGCGATGAACATCCCGAGGACCTGCACAGGTATGGCCGAGCTCGTCTGCTTGCCGTAGTAGGCCGCCTCGCTCAATGCATCAAGATGCAGGTTACGGTCATCCTTGATGCGTTTCGTCAATGCATCGAGAGACTCCACATCGGTTGTGCGTGCGAGGATTGATGAATAGACCGTGCGGTTGTAATCGTTCATCAATTGATTGACATCGCACCAGATTTCGGAATCGAATGCCGTCCCGCCCGCCGTGAATATCCCTACGACATTCCAATCGCTCCTGCCGAAACGCAGCCGTTCACCGATCTGCGTGTTGACGAAGCGTCGCGCCGTCGCCTCACTCACTACGACCTCGCGTGAGCCGGGGCGAAACCAGCGACCCTCCCTGATCTGCACCTGGGGGCGCAGCAGCAGGCCCATCTCGGAAAGACCGCGAATGATGATATTCGATCCCGCCGGGTTATCCACGCGCGGCAGGTTGATGAGGATGATGGTCTCTGCTGAAGCCATCGGCGCGCCATTGCCCTCACGCGCAACGCCGTCGAGATACTTGATGTTCTGAAAATCAGCCGGCGTCACGGAACTGTTCGTTTCGGTATCGGAGTTCTGTCGCAGCACTATTAAATTGCTTGAGTTACCTGTGGAAATAAAAGCCGCTTTCAAACCATTGGCGAGGGCCATCATCGTCAGAAAGACTGCGACCGTCAACGCTATGCTGCCGGCGGTGAAGAGTGTGCTGGTCCTGCGCACAATGAGATTCCTCATGTTGTATTTCAGTGGGATCGCCATTTACACGTTTCTCAGAGCCGTTGCAATAGTCATCTTCGCCGCGCGATACGCAGGAACGATCGTACTGGCAAATGCGATCAACATTGCCACACCAAAACCGATCAGTACCGTATTGGGAGTGACTTCGAGACGTCCGATGAAAAAAAGATTTATCTTCGTATAATCGAGGTTGTTATAGAGCATCCGCGCGCCGACCGAACCGAGCAGCCAGGCAATGAGGCCCAGCAGGAGTGACTCGGAGACAAGCAGGATCAAGACCAGCCGGTTGCGAAAGCCCATTGTTTTGAGCACGGCGATCTCCGTAGTGCGTTCACGAATCGACATCCCCATAGAGTTGGCGACGACCAGCAGGATTGTGAAAACGATGACGGATGAAACTGAAATGATGAGCGTCTTGATGTTGCCGAGCATAGAGACAAAGCTCAGTTGAAACGCCCGTTCTGTTTCGGTTTTTGTCTGCGCGAGCGAATTGCGGAATTTCTCGTCAACCGCATCCATAATGCGCGGCACATCCTCGGCGGACTTTGCCATGATAAAGATCGTGCCGATATAGTCAGCATCACCCTGAGATTTAAGGCTTTCGTTGAGATATTCCTGATCGAAAAAGAGGGCAGTTGTGTCTTCGCCGTCGTAAATCGCGCGGATCGTCAATTGCAGATCGACAGGAAATATGCGCCCCTGAAGTGTAATCCGATCTCCAATTTTCCAACCGTATCGATCAACCAGTATTCTCCCGGCCAGACAGCCCGTGCGATCGCGGACAAAGTCGCTGAGCTGAGCGGGGTCGATTCTGTATTCCGGATACATGCGCGCAAACTTTCGCGGTTCGCAACCGAATTGGGCAAAGAAATTACTCTCGTCAACGTAGACACCTCCGAACCATTGCATCTGCATGGTAGTAGCAACGCCGGGGATCAGGTCGATCTGCTGCTGGTAGGCGATAGGGAGCGGATTTGCCAGGGAGATGGCATTGCGCGTGACCAGTCGCAGCGCGGCTTCCTGCGCTGCGGGCACGCGTTCGAGCTCCGTCACGACCGTCAGCAGAGTAGTCATCAGGAAGAGCGAGAGGGCGATGCTCAGGACCGTCAGGATCGAGCGACGCCTGTTACGCACTGCGTTAAGCCAGATGAGACGAAGGAATTTCATAAGAGATATGGAAAGTTTCACAGAAAGCCGAAACTAGATAACTATTTCAACACGAAGGGTCAAAGGGTCAAAGGGTCAAAGGGAAACTAAGGATTGATTTTTTTCCTCTTTGACCCTTTGACCCTTTGATCCTTCGTGTTGAAACTGTTATCGGGAAGCTGAAATTTGCCAGAGATAAGTTGTGTTTGCAAAGGCAGCTTCATAATAGCCAGTATAACACGAGAGACAGTGTCTCGCATGCGAAA
>JAKEHZ010000014.1 GCA_022614735.1 Acidobacteriota bacterium
AGAAGAGAGAAAACGGAACAAACGGAAATAACGGAACAAACGGAAAAATCCTGAAGAATTTCCGTTTGTTCCGTTATTTCCGTTTGTTCCGTTTTCTCTCTTCTTCTGAATGAATCGATTACTTAGGTTTCAGAAAGCGAGTGCCGACTCCAACACCGGATCGCGCCCTGCAAAATAGTCTGTTGACGATAGCTCAATCAAAATATTAGGCATCAGGGAGGGAGGATCTGCGCCCGGTAATAATTGAAAAAATCTTGTCGAGTAAACAACCCTTATCCCCGAATTCGGCAAGTTAAAGGACCGGATTTCACCATATGAATTGGGTTTACCCCCTGTCGGTCCTCCAATCAATATCGCTTGAGTTCGCCGCTGAAAATCAATGGCATTGAGCACCCCCGATGAAGCCGTGCCTTCATTGATTGCCACGAACAAGCTGCCGCGCTGATTGATGTGGGGGCGAGAAACAACCGCATTGATTAACGGTTGCAGAATTGCCGAATTGCCTCCGGGATTGTTTCGCAGATCGACGACTAACCGCTGGACATCGTGAGTATCAATGAATGATACAAACTGCTGCAGAAAATTCGCGAAAGGTAAAGAGGACATCTCGGAGCAGCGGTTGTACTGGAAATAAATTGTCCTCGCGTTTTCCAGATACTCGAACCAGTAAAATTGTGAGGATGGACGGGTGCGATAGAGTTGTATCGGGATGCGGGAAATAAAAGGGAATTGAATCGTCGAAGGGGGCGGGGTGCGCGCGACAGGCGTAAAAATAAATTCGAATTGCTCGCCCCTGGAGTCTTCAAAGGTGAACCGTCCCTGTTCCATATCCGGCAGCAACCCCAACCCATGCAAAATCTCCGGCGAATTTATGAATGCAGGGATGCGAGCAGTTACCCAGGCCTGGTTCTCCGTTGCAATCAAAGCTGCGATGGCGCTCTTAGCTGATTCAATGTCCGTATCGCCGATCCGCACGACTCGCGCGCCCAGCGCCCTCCTGTATCTGACTCGACCGCGATTCGTCGCCGGTCCTGAAAGCGTGATGGCTTTGACGAAGAGGCCATCCTTGAGATTTAGAAAATCAATCGGGTAGATGCGGAAAGGATAACGGGAATCTATGCCACCCCAATCCAGAGATGTGTGTGCCTCTCTTGCCATCGCGACAATCCGTACCATACCTACAATGATTGCGTGATCAGACATAGTTGGAATTGCGGCATCGAGTTCATCTACGGCCCTCTGGAACTCATCAGGCGAGAGATCGTGGAAGAAGTTGACATGCCTGCGGGGCAATTCGGTTGCCAGAAAGCGTAGATCTTCACGCCACTTTTCCGGGTCTGCGGTGACGGAGTGAAATTGAGTTTGAGGTTGACCGGTTGTGCGAGAGACTAAAAGGTCAGATGGCGGGCGCGAATTAGGTAGGCTGAAATCGTGTGTGATGAGTCCTGAAAATATCAAGACGAAAGACATCGCCTTTTCAAACATTCCAACCTCCCAAAATGGCGTTTTTTCTGGCAAGATTCATCTTCCGGATAATGGTTTCAACACAAAGGGTCAAAGGGTCAAAGGGTCAAAGGAGGATAAATGTTTGATTTTTTCTTCTTTGACCCTTTGACCCTTTGACCCTTTGTATTGAAACCATTATCTGGAAGATGAATCTTGCCCGAAAAAACGCCATTTTTCGTTTGTTTCGTATTCTCTCTTCATTCAACAACCACCCGATCAGTTGCTCCACGCCCGTAAGTCTCCGGATGATACATCTCTTCAGCTTTCGACGGCGGCACCACAAACACCCCCGGCGTCGTCGCACGCGCCACATATGAGTAGGTGTAAACGCCTTCCCACAACAATGATGTAAACGCCTCTACCCGCTCGTCGCGCATATTCTGGTGCTCGAACCATTGCCGCCACCACCACCACCGGTTGCCTGATGTCTGTTCCTTCGGGTCTTGCGGGACAGGACCCGTCGTCGCCAACGAAGGATTCATCGCTTCCAGCCCCGCCGGCAACGGATCTACCAGCGCTACGTGGTACCGCCGCGCCTGCGCCACCATCGTCAACCGCACCCGTACCTGTGCCCCGGCCTTGATCCTCCATGTCCCGTCTTCTTCCCGTCGCACGTCGTTCGCATTATCTACCGCTTCATAGACTCGCGTCACCGTGAACCCATAGTCCGCCGGTTTCAACTGCAGACTCGTCGGCGCATACTGCATCCCTATACGGTAATACAATCGCCCCGTTCCCTGTTTTCCCAATATCAGGTTCTGCGCGCTTCCCTGACTCATCAGGTAACTCATCGGCACGTTGATCTGATGGCGCTCGGTCGTCCGGCCGCGGAACTCGTGTCCGCCTGCATAGGCCTCACCAAGCCAGGCGCGGGCGACGAAATCCGGAGTAACCTTTTCATAAGTCGCAAAGTAACGATCGAGTGCGAGCAACACGAACGCGTTCTCCTGCGTGTTCTCCCAGCGCCCCTGTTTGCGATGCCCGAGCAGCCCGCGGACGATCTTCGGGATCAGGTCGTTCTTCGGATCGTCGCCGATCAATGCTTCGAGGATGATCGCGTCGGCGCGGCGATCCGAGTGCAAGAGCAAATGCGCGCCGTCAGCGTATGAAGTCGTGAAATGCGCCGCCGCTGCCGTCTCTTCGGCGCGATTGCCGAGATGGCGGCGGATGGCCAGAACTTCGGCCTGCGAGTTCGGATCGCCTGAGAGCACAGGCAATAGCCAGCCGAGAGCTTCGAGGGGAAGTTTGTTCACGCCGCCTGCTTCGGCGATCAAACGGCGCGCTTTTGCCACGTCGCGGTCGTCAATTCGATTTCGAACATAAAGCGAATATGCGATCAGCACTCGCCGCGCTTCAGGACCATACCAGCCGGGAATGTGCTGCTCGATATTGCGGATATACAGCTTCGATCTTTGGAACATATCCGCCGGCACATCAAAGCTCTTCTCCTTAGCGCGTTGCATCGTGTGCGCAACATGGATGCCCAGGTAGGGCCATGTAGATTGTCCGCGTCGCCAGAAACCGAAGCCGCCGTCCTCGTTCTGCATTCCGCGCAATTTCTCCATGTCGCGCTTGACCGAAGCGATCAACTCGTCAGGTTTCGGCAGACCTTTGGCGTCAAACGCCGCAAGCACATCGCGCAAAGCAGCGATTGCCAGAACGCGTGAGGCAAGCTGTTCTGTGCACTCGAATGGATACGAGGTCAGGTAGATCACAGCATCGGTCAATGCTTGAAGCTGTGTTGACGATGTCGTGACTTCGAGTCCTCCGAATTGCCTGATGGCGTCCGATGGCGCTTTGACGGGTTGAATGATCGCGCCAGCGTCTACTTCGCCATAGGTCGCAAATGCTTCGGTCGTCGCCGGAGTCCAGACGGGCAGGCTGACCTCGGCTGCATCAGCCCATTTCCCGGAAGCACCAACGATCTGGAAGCGCGCTATTCCGGGTTTCGCAGCTGCCGCGGGGAATCGGACCTCGACACGGTCATTTGCGGGCACGGTGACGCGGCGACCTTGCCCCGCTGTCAGCTGTGCATTCGTCGCGCGCACAGCAAGGTCAACCTGCATTGGGGCATCGGTCTGGTTTTGTACGACGACAGGCAATTCAATCTTGTCTCCGAAGTTGAGGAAGCGCGGCGCCGATGGACGCACCATCAAAGGCAGACGCGCTGTGATAGAGGATTCGGCCGAGCCAAACTGTTTCTCACCAGCAACGGCGACAGCCATCACGCGATAGCGTGTCAGGTTGTCGAGTAGTTTTACTTTCACGCTTGCGCGTCCATTAGCATCGGTCGGGACTGCGGCAGCAAAGGTGACGAGGGCGTTGAAGTCGAGTCGAGCGCGAATAATAGTTTCTGCAGGCTGAATTAAACCTGCCCCGCCGAGCGACATTAATCTCCCATTCATCGCAGCATTTTCCCTGTATTCGTTTCTGCCAGCCTGTTGCGGTGTCGACATAGGAAGAGGCATTGCCCTATCGGCGCTATCCATAGCCACTATTTTGCCCATAGTTCCTTGCTGTCCCTGCTGTCCTTGCTGGCCGCCCCCTTGCCTCATCTGGCTGATCAAATCCTCTGACCTCGCAAGCTGCACTCTCTGTCGCAGATGATGGTTCCTCACATCATCACCTCGAATCGCATAGAAATTCTTAAGTGGATCGGAAAGCTGATAGTTGGTCAGAGCCAGCACCGCTTCATCAACCACCACCAATGCAACCTCTCCGCCGCTCACTGGCTTGCCTGCCGCATCGCGCATTTCAATATCGACGAAAGTCTCTGCGCCCGGCTCGGTGATTTTGTCACGCGGCGTGGCAGTAACAGTCAATTTGCGTTTCGTCGGCGGGACCGAAATATTCAGTGTGCCTGAAGCAAACGCGGGTCGTTTCGGCAATTTCACATCCGTCTTCCCCTCGGCATCCGTGCGCGACGATGCCCCTGCAAGATCGACCTGCACGTGAACGTTCGGCACCAGGTCATCATTGATTGGAATCTTCAGCGTGTGCGATGCGCCGGTCATCGTGAATCGTTCGCTAGTCACCAGACCCGAACGGCGCAGCGTCATCACGCCTTCAGCCGGAGCGAACGGCGCCTGCACCAGAATCTCCGCTGTTTCGCCGGATTGATACTCTTTGCGGTCCGGGATCAACTCGACCTTCTCCTGTGCCAGGTCACGCTGCGGCGGCTGCTTGCCTCCCGCGACCCACAGCGTCATCTCGCTTTCATTTCGCCGCTCGCGGTCGTCGATGATTCTCGCAGTAATGCGATACCTCCCTCCTTCTTTCGTCTCAAAGCGGCACTTCACCGGATCGCTGCCCGACTTGATCACACAATCCTGCGCGTTCGTCTCCTGCTCGCGCCATTCGCCTTTTTCGTAAACCCAATCGACCAGCGCGGCTCGCATTCTGATCTCGCGATTGGCAATCGCCTTGCCGTCCAGATCGGTGACGATTGAATCGACTACGATCGGTTCGCCTTTCTGCACAAACAATCGCGAGCTGCGAATCCCGACGTACAACTCCGATGGATGCACCAACAGTGTGACCGAGCCTGACAGGCTCTGGCGATTGACATCCTGCACGTTCGCGTAAGCCACGACGTTCGTTGGGCGCGGCGGATTGACCGAATCGAAATCGATACGCAGATAATGCTTGCCGGTCACGTCAGTGCGTCCTGTGAATTCCTGATTCTTCCCGCCTTCGTAGGCTTGGTGGAACCTCCACCACGGAATCCATTTGCCGAAGATGAAATCTCCCCGGTTTGGAGGTGTGTAATTTGTCGGCGTTGCCATCACGTGCCAATGCACATCGGCATTTGGCAAACCGCCGCCTGCATAATAATTCGCGGCAACGGTGACATTGGCGTGACTGCCGACAAAATGCGGCCCCTGGTTTGCCGTCGCTTTCACCTCGTATTCAGGACGGCGGAACTCCTGCACGCGAAGTTGATGATTGAACTCGCGGACTTCGACTGCTCCCGCGCCTTCGGCTTTCAACATCAACCAGGCAAAGCCCAGATTCATCGTGTTCGGTAGTTTGAATGCCATGTCGAAACCACCGAGGGCATTGACGCGCGCTGTGCCCTTCTGGACTTCATTGCCACGCATATCACGAAGCGTGTAGCTCACATTCGACACTGCCCCATTCAGCAATCCGAGATCGCCTTTCGGCCCCCAGGCGATGCGCCGCAGCCAGCCTTTGATGTGAACCTCTTCGCCTGGCTTATACATCCCTCGATCATCGAAGACATGCCAGCGCAGCGAATCGTTCGAGCTCCTTTTCTGCCAAACGGTTTGGTCGCCCCACCAATCGAGGCTTTCCGGCAGTATCGCCAGGTCTTTACCTTTGCGAGCGATGAGCAGCTTTCTGCCGCCGGAATTCGGCAGTGAAATTCGCGCCAGACCATCATTGCCGGTCTTCACATCGGAATTTGCGCCAGCGCCAACAGCGGTTTTTTCGTTGACAACCGTCAACTGCACGTCGCTCTGCGGCTTGCCATCCTTGAGTGATGTCGCCCAACCGAGCAGATTCGTTTGATCGACAAAGGCATCAAGCCCGATGTTTGTCGCCTGAATCCAGACTTGAATCGAGCGGCGCTCCCATTCATTCTTTGGCGGCTGCACTGCTTCCACGCTCAAAATCATCTGGCCGAAGCCGTCATTTAAAGCCGGTTTCACATCAACCGGCGTTTCTGCCAGGTCGTCAGGCTTTTCTGCGATGTCGATGACTTTTGAAAAGACCAATCGCCCGATCGGCGGCATCGATGATCGATTGCGACCGCGCTGGTAACGATCTTGCATCGCGTTACGAGTAAAATCGGTGAACTGTCCCCAATGCTCCGGGCCAACGGCATAAAGGCTGACTTTCAGCTGCTTATGATTGATGCTGAAAATGGAGAAGCGAGGCGATGCGAATGGGTCGAGCACGGCCAGGCCTTCGGCTGAAGCAGCCAGCGCCGGCGATGCCTCGCCAACGTTGAAAGTCACGGTCTTGTTCTCGCCCAGTGTTTGGCCGAATGCATCGCGAATCGAGGCGTCGAGCGTTACCGTGTAAGTCGTGCGGCCTCGCGTCGCGCCTGCCAGATTGATGTGGTAGCCATAGTTATCGACCTTCATTCCCGGCACTTCCGGCTCAACGCGAATCTGCTTCTTATCGAAGGCTTTCAGATCAAGAGAATTGTTGAATTGCAGAATCCAGGGCCAACCGGGCTCGCAATTGTTTTGATGTCCGCATTCATATCGAATTAGCTTCAGTGGGCCGTAGGTGTCGAAAGAGAAGCTCTTTGGTGATGGCGTGACGAGTGGCCCTTCGGCTGACGGTGCGCCGCGTTCGAGAGTTACCGTGTAATTCGTGCCGGTCAGCAGAGGTTTATCGGCCTCGCCGCCCATGGCCCGAAAAGCGATCCAGCAATCTATGTTTGCCCTGCTCGCCAGCTGCCGCGCATTGTCATCGGCTGCAATCTCCTGGGCGGTCGCCAACCGCAGCTTCGATTCACGATTCTGCGCTTCGAGCCGGATGTGTTTGAGCAAGCTGTTCTGATCGATGCGTTGATCGAATTCGATAAAGAAGAGCGGGTTGCGCGGCTGCGGCCCGGCGTTCGGATGACTCAATTTGATCTGCAGCGGCGGGGTCGAGAAAGCCCATCGCTTTGCCGCAGTGAGTGTGCCGCCGGTTGCCGATCTAGTTCCCGATGGTATTTCAACCGCGTACTTTGTCGACATCGGGAACCGGCCCTCCGGCTCAAACAACAAAGTCCTGGTCCCAATCCACCGCCACTTGCCTTTGGGTTGCGGCGAGAGTTTGACCGGCACATCGAGCTCGGCCAGATCGGAGTTCGAAGTCACGGCGACCATTGGCTGTGAGAAAGTGACGCTCAGATGCGGAGCGATCGGCACATCTCCTTCGGGCGCGAATCTCAGAATCTCCAGAGGACCGCTTGAAAGCTGATCCGGCGAGGTTCCGCGATCAGACGGCGGGAAGGCCTCGCTGATCGTCTGCCCTGTGCGCGGCGGCGGCAGGGAACGATCACGCATCGCGAAATCTTTTTCATCATCGACTTCAGATTTGATCTGCGGGACTCGTTTGAGCAGGTTTTGTGCGGCCTCGTCGGAGAGCGGCTCGGCCGTCGTGGCAATCGGCGTCCGAGACCCCTGTTTCGACTCTTCCCTGCCCTCGCTCAGGCGAAAGACCAGGCCTTTATCGTCGGTACTATTTGGAATCATCACGCGCTGCCCTCGAACGATCGCATCCGAAAGAACCGCGAACGGCAAGAAGAAGATAAACAAGCAAAATAAAACTAACAAACGAGTCGAAACATTTTCAAAGCGAATCATTGGCCAAGGACCTCACTTTCTATTTAGCCCCAGTATTGGGTCGGAAATAAAACCACGGGGAACTGTGCGACATGGGGGAGAATCAGGGGAGATCTCCAGTGGAGATCTCGATCATTACTATATATTATTCCTCTTCCTCCCGTGTCCCTGTGTTCCCCGTGGTTTTATTTCCAGCCCTATACTGGGATCTATTTAACAAGCCGTTGGTCAGCACATTACAACTAAGCTGCACAACCATCAAATCGAACGCCGGACGGGGGGTATTCTTGCGATTAATTTTGGCCGCAACCAACATCCCAATGGATGCCTGTTCTTCTGACGCTCTGGCTGTAGCTTTTGTTCCTTTTGTTTTCTTATGTTTGCTTGCCTGTCTCAACCGGCGATAGATATTATACAGATATGAGCGTTCCGACAGCTGCGATTCTTGTAATTGGTGATGAGATCTTGAGTGGGAAGACCGAAGACCAGAATGCTCTCCTGCTCATCAGTCAACTGCGCGAGCTCGGTGTCGCCTTACGGCGCATTGCCGTAATTCCCGATGATATCGATGAGGTCGCGGCGGCGGTTCGAGACCTCTCCGCGCGATTCAATCATGTTTTCACTTCCGGTGGGGTAGGCCCGACGCACGATGACGTGACGATCATCGGCATCGCTCGCGCATTCGATAAATCCATCGTTCGCCATCCTGATCTTGAAAGAAGGATCATATCTTTCTTTGGAGAAGACGCCGATGAATCGCGTCTGAGAATGGCTGATGTTCCCGAGGGATCTGAGTTGATCGATTCACCCGAACTTCGCTGGCCGATGCTCGCGTGTAAAAATGTCTATATTCTGCCGGGAGTGCCTGAGCATTTCCGTCGCAAATTTATGGCAATTCGCGAGCGTTTCCGCGTCGCGCCGTTCTTTGCGAGAGCGATCTATACGCTCGAAGATGAATTTGACCTCGCCGAAAATCTTCGCACCGTAGCCGATTCCCACCCGCAAGTGGCCATCGGCTCTTATCCAAGCTTCTCCTCAAAAGAATACCGCGTCAAGCTCACACTCGAGTCGAAAGATGCCGATGCGATTGAAGCTGCTGTGAAAGAGCTGATGGCTGTGCTCGACCGGGAGAAGTTCGTCCGCAGCGAATGAAGAAGAGAAAACGGAACAAACGAAAGGAAGAAATCAAAAGGCAAAAGGCAAAAGGCAAAAATAAAGAAGAAAGTTCTCATGAAATCAAAATCATAAGGCCGGAATTCGCTTCTTTATTTTTACCTTTTGCCTTTTGCCTTTTGCCTTTTGATTTCTTCCTTTCGTTTGTTTCGTATTCTCTCTTCTACCTATGCTACAATCCGAAATTCAACCTCTCGGGCCTTTTTCGGCCTGAGATAACACTTAAACTGAGGTATATGATCCAAACTGTTCGAGGAACAAGAGACATTCTGCCGGAAGACATGCCGCTCTGGCACCGCGTAGAAGAGGTAGCGCGCGAAGCATTCCGCCGTTACGGCTTCCAGGAGATACGCACGCCGATTATTGAAAAGACCGAGCTGTTCGCCCGCGGTGTCGGCGAAGCCACCGACATCGTCCACAAGGAGATGTACACCTTCATTGATCGCGGCCGTGAAGATCGTGAAGGAGAATCATTGAGCCTTCGACCCGAGAATACGGCATCCGTCGTGCGCGCCTACATTCAACACAATATGTTCGGCGGCAAATCCGACGGCGAGTTGACCAGGCTCTATTACATCGGCCCTATGTTCCGCCGCGAACGACCGCAGGCCGGGCGCTACCGTCAGTTCTATCAAATCGGCGCTGAAGTTATGGGGACAAGCGATGATCCGGTCATCGAAGCTGAGGTGATCGAAATGCTCGATTGGTTCCTGAAAGAGTTGAAGATCACCAATACCACGCTTCTGGTCAATTCCGTTGGTGAACCGCGCATGCGAGCGATGTATCTCGAAAAGCTGCGGGAAGCGATTAAGCCGTACCTGGACAAGCTTTGCGCTGATTGTCGTTACCGCTTCGAGACCAACGCGCTGCGCGTTTTCGATTGCAAGAATGAAAGCTGCCAGCCGATCATTGTGACTTTGCCTGTCATTTTAGATTCGATAGACGAGGCTTCACGCGAACACTTCGAACAGTTCAAAGCGCATCTGGATGCTCGCGGAATCGCATACACCGTCAACCCACGAATGGTCCGCGGACTGGATTATTACAGCCGCACGGCATTCGAGATCGACGGCCACGACGGCCTGGGCGCTCAGAAAACGCTGGTTGGCGGCGGACGTTATGATGGATTGTCGGAGACGATTGGCGGCCCGCCGATGAAAGGCTTCGGGTTCGCTTTCGGACTCGATAGGATGGTCATGTCATTGCCGGCCGATGAAGCGAAAAGGCTACGCGAGGCAGATGCGCCGGATCTCTTCATTGTCTTTCTAGGCGATGTGGCCCGAAATCATGCTTTTAAAATCGCACGCGAGTTGCGATTGGCCGGCATCGAAGTCCTTCTGGAATTTGAAGAGAGAAGGATGAAAAAGGCCATGGCTCAGGCGGACAAGTCCGGAGCGCGCTACGCGCTGATTCTCGGTGAAGATGAAGTGGCGCAAGGTAAATGCCAATTGAAGAACTTAGCTACCGGAGAACAGTATTTATTAGCTCTGACCGAAATAATTGCTATGGTAACGAAGCATGCTTGATCATTTAGGACAAACCAAACGAACTCATAACTGCGGCGAGCTGCGCAAGGAGCATGCCGGACAAATGGTCACTTTGATGGGCTGGGTCAACAGCTTCCGCGATCACGGCTCTGTGCTGTTCGTCCATCTGCGCGACCGTGAGGGAATCACCCAGGTTATCTTTGACGAAAACCACAACCTTGAATTGCTAACTCGCGGCAAGCAGGCCCGCGCTGAGTACGTGCTCGCCGTGACGGGCAAATGTGTTTTACGTGACGAGAAAAACTACAACCCCAACATGGCAACCGGCGAAGTCGAAATAATCGCTGAAGAACTGAAGGTCCTCAACGATTGTCAGACACCGCCTTTCGAGATTGATAATTGCAAAGCGTCCGAAGAATTACGTTTGAAGTACCGCTACCTCGATCTGCGACGGCCTGAGATGCAGAGCAATTTCAGACTGCGCCACCAGTTGGCGCTGGCGGCACGTCGTGTGCTCGATGAGGAGGGTTTTTACGAGATCGAAACACCGATCCTGACCAAATCAACACCGGAAGGAGCGCGAGATTACCTCGTGCCATCACGGACATCTCCGGGCAAATTCTTCGCCCTGCCTCAATCGCCACAGCTTTTCAAACAGCTGTTGATGATCGCCGGCTATGAGCGATATTTCCAAATAGCGCGCTGTTTCCGCGATGAAGACCTGCGAGCCGACCGTCAGATGGAGTTCACGCAGATCGACCTGGAAATGAGTTTCGTCCAGCCCGATGATGTCTTCAACGTAATCGAACCGTTGATCTGTGAGTTTTTCAAAGTCGTTGGGATCGAGCCTCCCGCGCGCCCGTTCCCACGAATGTCTTACAAAGAGGCGATGAATCGTTACGGGTCGGACAAACCAGATCTGCGCTTCGGACTGGAGTTCGTCGATCTGAGCGCACAATTTGAAGGTGGCGCGTTCACAGTCTTCGCTGAGGCGGTAAAAAAAGGCGGCGTAGTCAAAGGCATCGTCGTGCCAGGAGCTGCGCAGTGGTCACGCAAGCATTTTGATGAGATCTTAGAGCTTGCTAAACGATACGGGGCCCCCGGGCTTGCTTACGTTCAAGTTCTCGAAGGCGAGAGCAAATCTTCGTTAGCGAAATTCCTCGGCACTGATGGCATCAATGCGCTGATCAAAACTGCAGGTGCGAAGGCCGGGGATGCGATCCTCATGATCGGTGGCAAATGGGATGTCGTCTGCACAAGCCTCGGCGCTGTGCGACTTGAAGTCTCGCGTCGCGAAAACCTGATCGACGAGAACGAGTACCGGTTGTTATGGGTCGTTGACTTCCCTATGTTCGAATACCACGACGACGACAAGCGCTGGTACGCAATGCACCACCCGTTCACTTCGCCAATTGATGAAGACCTGGACAAGCTCGAAGGCGGCGACCTGGGTTCAGTGCGCGCAAAAGCCTACGACCTGGTCTTCAACGGCAATGAGCTTGGAGGAGGCTCTATCCGAATCCACCGCTCGGACGTGCAAGCGAAAGTCTTCAAGGCCCTGGGACTGACTGAAGAAGAAGCCCGGGAGAAGTTCGGTTTCTTCCTCGATGCGTTGAGCTACGGCACACCACCGCATGGCGGCATCGCCCTGGGTCTCGACCGAATCGTGATGCTGTTTGCGAAGGCGAAATCGCTGCGCGAGGTGATCGCGTTCCCGAAGGTCGCCAGCGGATCGGATCTGATGACCGACAGCCCTAGTGCGGTCACGCCGGAGCAGCTTGCCGAATTGAAGATCAAGACCTTAGTTTGAAGATGCTAGATGCTAGATGCTAGATGCTAGGGGTCTGTACCCGGCGTTAGCATAGAGAGTCTTAACATCTAGCACTAACATTAGGCCACCCCGGAATAGGGGTAAAAGATGGAGGAAAAGAAGGAAAAGATCAGGAGTCATCGTGACCTGATCGTCTGGCAGAAATCCGTCAAATTCGTCGTCATTATTTATCAACTGACAAAAGCCTTCCCCAAAGAGGAGACATACGGTCTAACGAGCCAGATTCGCAGAGCGGCTGCTTCTATACCAGCTAATATTGCGGAAGGACAAGGAAGGCGTCTCAGTGGTGAGTATTCACAATTTTTAGGCAATGCCAGGGGTTCCCTGTGGGAGTTGGATACTCACATAGAGGTGGCGTTTCAAATTGGCTATTTGACCGAAGAGCACTATTGGGAAATCAGAGAAAAGCTGGATGAAATCGGACGAATACTTAACGGTCTTCTACGATCTCTTCACTCCTAGCATCTAACATCTAGCATCTAGCATCTATTTTTCGATGTCGAAAATCCGCGTCCTTCCAGACAACCTTGCCAACAAAATCGCCGCTGGCGAAGTGGTCGAGCGGCCTGCCTCGATCGTCAAAGAACTGATTGAAAATTCGATCGATGCCGGCGCCCGGCAGATTGAAGTCGCAGTCGAATCAGGCGGGCGGCGCTTGATACGCGTCAGCGACGATGGCGAAGGCATGATTCGCGATGATGCGATACTGGCTTTTGAACGTTACGCAACGAGCAAGATCAAAACAGCAGAAGACCTGGCAGCTATTACAACGCTCGGTTTTCGCGGTGAAGCCCTTGCTTCGATCGCGTCAGTCGCAAAGGTCAGATTGCGCACACAGACGGCTGATGATCTTGTCGGCACGGAGATCGAAATCATCGGCGGCCGAATGCTCAAGGTTCGCGATATAGCTTTTACGCGCGGCGCCGAGTTTGAAATACGCGATCTCTTTTTCAACATCCCAGCGCGTCGCAAATTTCTCAAATCCGAAGCGACTGAAAGCTTCCATATCGCCAACCTGGTAACGCATTACGCCCTCGCTCATCCACAGCTTTCATTCACGCTCACCAACAACAACCGCGAGAGCATACGTGTCACTCCGACCACCAATCTGCGTGAGCGCGCATATCAACTCTTCGGCGGAGAGTTCATTGGCGATCTGATTGAAGTCCTGGCCGAATCCGGCGAGATGCAAGTGCGGGGTTTTGTCTCCTCGCCATCGGCCACGCGAACGTCTCGTGACAGCCAATACTTCTTCATAAATGGACGCTACGTGCGGGATAAAGTTCTGAGCAGGGCGCTCTTAGAAGCTTACCGCGCCATGATCCCCGCCGGTGTTTACCCCTCGGCGATGATCTTCGTTGCACTGCCGCCACACGACGTCGATGTCAATGTCCATCCGGCGAAGACCGAAGTGAGGTTTGTTCGCTCAGCCATCGTTCACGACCTGGTGCGCGATGGTGTGCGAGCCGCGATCGGCGCGGCCAAATCCGCGGCAACACATTTTGTCGAAAAAAAGGTTGTGCCTGCCCCCATAAAAACTCTCCAGTCCCCCGTCATCTTTGCAGAGAAAGCACCGCAAATTTCCCGCGAAGAACTGCGATCAGCATTCAGGGTTCAATCACCGCAACCATCGCAGCCGCAGCCACAACAACAAAAGATCGATCTGGGTTTCAAGTCGCAACCAGATTCGATCCAGAGCGAGGAGCAGGCTCTTCAGCAGAACCCTCAGTTGGCGCGCGATGATCTAGAAGTAACTATTAACGTAGCAGGCAGTGAAATAAATGTTATCGATATTGAGCCTGAAGAATCAGCACTAACACCTGAACAAGATGAGCTGCTTCGCTACGGTAAGCGCATTGGCTGTCTAGCCGCACGTGGCGCAGACAACTCAAACCTCAAGCCGGCACAGAACCTCACATTGGCTGCTGAAGAAATCAATCCTCTCGGCCAGCTTCATAACAGCTTCATTATCGCAGCCGACCGGACCGGTCTTCTCTTAATCGACCAACACGTCGCGCACGAACGCATATTATTTGAATGGCATTGGCGCGCATTGCGAAGCAAACGAGTCGAAGTTCAACCATTGCTCATTCCTGAGACACTAGATCTAACGCCCGCCCAGGCAGCTGCATTCGATCAACTACTACCCGAACTTGAAGAGAACGGCTTTGAAATCGGCAGGCTTTCCGGACGCACAATTGCGATCAAAGCACTGCCTGCTATGCTCGCTCAGGGGACGGCTCAGGCGCTGCTCGTCGAACTGCTCGAGGTGATTGAGGATGAACGCCGCGGCTTGTCGCTGGATGAATTGAGAGCCGAAATCGCCGCGAGCCTGGCGTGCCGCGCAGCAATCAAAATCAATATGCCACTCGCATCGGAGAAGATGCGCTGGCTGATTGACGAGTTGCTAAAGATGGAAAACCCCGCGACGTGTCCACATGGGAGGCCGATAATTCTGCGAATTACTGCCAGGGAGATTGAGAGAGGTTTTCAGCGATCCTGAAGAAGAAAGATGCTAGATGCTAGATGCTAGGACGCTCACCTAGCATCTAGCATCTAGCATCTTTCTTCCGCGCCTGCGCCTGCACTGCAGTGATCGCCACTGCATCAACGATATCCTCGGCCTTGCATCCGCGCGATAGGTCGTTGGCGGGTTTATCGAGACCTTGCAGAATTGGACCGATCGCCGTTGCCCCTGCCAATCGTTCAGCCAGCTTATATCCGATGTTGCCCGCGTTAAGATCCGGGAAGATCAATACATTCGCACGTCCTGCGACCGTCGAGCCTTTGGCTTTCGCTGCGCCAATATCCGGGACCAGTGCGGCATCAACCTGCAGTTCGCCATCGACCTCGAGCTCGGGCGTGCGGGCGCGAATGGTCTTCGTGGCCTCAACGACTTTATCGACCATCGGATGCTCTGCAGATCCTTTCGTCGAAAACGAAAGCATCGCTACCTTTGGTTCAGCCTCGAGAAGCGCGCGGCAGGTCTGGGCGGATGAAATTGCAATTTCGGCGAGCTGCGCGGCCGTTGGATTGATGACGACTGCGGCGTCGGCGAAGATCAATGCGCCGTTCACACCAAACTCTTTTTTCGGAACGACCATGACGAAGACTGATGAAACAAGACTGAACCCCTGACGCAACCCGATGGTGATGAGCGCAGCGCGAACTGTGTGCGCTGTCGTGTTCGTAGCCCCTGCAACCGAGCCATCAGCCCTCCCTTCTCTCACCATCATATCGCCAAAATAGAGCGGATCGAGAATCTGCTTCTTCGCCTCATCGAGGGTTATACCTTTTGCTCGACGCAGTTCATATAGCTCCCGCGCGTATTTCTCCAAATCAGGCGAGCGGCGATGATCAATAATCGGAATGTTGGTTAACGAAACCCCAATCGCAGCGGCCCGACTTCTTATCTTTTCCTCATCACCGATCACTGTGACACGGGCCAAGCGCTCTTCCACCACTTTCGCTGCAGCGATGATAATCCTGTCGTCTGCGCCCTCGGGCAGAACGATATGTTGCGGAGAAGCTGCTGATCGAGTTCTCAGATTTTTCAGAATGTCCATACAATCCGGGCGATCCGGTATCTGATTACGGCCCACATCTCTCAATCGTTGATCGTTGCAGCTCCTGCCGTCTTACGCCGGCGACGAAAGAAAATAAACAAAAAAATGACCACGGCCCCGACAATCACGATACTAACAACCGTGCTATATATCTGAAGATATTCGGTCACACCCCGCCAGTTCTTCGCGAAGGCCATTCCGAGATAGAGCAAGATACTATTCCATACGGCGGCGCTCACCGCACACAACAAAGTGGTGACAGGCAGACTCACCTTCGACATTCCAGCAAAAAACGAGACAACGGCGCGCGTTCCGGCGAGAAAACGGTTCGCCACAATTACGCCATATCCATAACGCTGAAAGAGGTGCTCAACCTGGTGAATGGCGGTGACGGGGAGGAAACGGCCGAATCTTCCTGAAACCACGTGCCGCTCGAAATACTTGCCAAGAAGGTAGGCCGACATAAATCCCAGAGTGCTGCCGAGCGTGGCCAAAATCAGGGCGGGCGCGAAATCTATCGCCCCAACCCCAATCAAGGTTCCCCCGAAAACCAACATTACATCACTTGGTGCCGGCGGAAAAATATTTTCAACATAAGCAACAATAAATATCAGCGCGAGCACGCCCAGTGGCGGCAGTTGCTGAAGCCATGCAATAAGTTGTTCAATCAATTCCATAAAAAATAAGGAGAAAGCTAAACTCAAACGCCGCTATACGGCTGAGTGGTGACGTCTTTCTTTCAGCACAGTGACTAAATCTTCAATCAAATCTTCGAGCTCAAGCCTGGCGAAGTCCTCTTCCGCGCTTTCCCAGAATTCCTGCAGATTACGTGCGCCGCCTTTTTCATACTCAGATGCTTGCAGGAGCAGATCGAGTTTGTCTGCTGCCTTGACCAATCGAGCCTCCAGGCTTGCGCGGTGTTCATAATCGCGCAAAAGCCCAAGGTACGCCTCACCAGTAATGCCGAGATTATTGAGCATCTCCTTAGCCACGCGTTCATCGGCGGCTTTGAGATTCGCAGATTCAAAATATTGCTTGATCGTGTTCGGCAGATCCCCCGTACGCGCCTCGGTCAGATCGTGCAGCAATGCCATACGGAGCACTCGCTCGATATCTACGCGCATTCCGCGCGCTTTCGCTCGGTCAGCAAGTAGCATCGCAATGAATGCAACACCGAATGAATGTGCCGCGACCGATTCGACGTCACGCACACCTCGCAACAGCCAGCCCATTCGCGGCACGGCTTTCAATCGCATCAATTCCGCGAGCATGGCAATCAATCTCGACGCTTCTGTTAATCCTTCTTTAGATTTCACACTATTGAAGCTAACGGTTTTAGCGCAAAGCGTCAACCGTGTGTTATGATCGCGGCTTGCGGGTTGCGGATTTTTGTTGATTCGGGTCTTCATCTTCCGAAATTCACTAAAACAATCATAAACCACAAAACAATCCGCAATCCGCAATCCGCAATCATATGCGTTATCCGGAATCATTCGAAATCGCAGGCCGCAAACTTTCGCCACCTCTGGTGCTTTCGCCGATGGCGGGCGTGACCGATTCGCCTTTCCGCCGCGTTGCGAAAAAATGTGGCGGAGTCGGCCTGATTGTCACTGAGTTCATCAGCGTCGAAGGCCTGACACGCGGCAATTTACGCTCGCACGAGATGATGCGCTACAAACCGGAAGAGCGCCCGATCGCAATTCAGATCTTCGGCTACGATATAGAACGAATGCGCTGGGGCGCCGAAATCGCGGAAGAAGCCGCCGCAGATTTCGTTGATATCAACTGCGGCTGCCCCGCGAAAAAAGTTGTCAATGGCGGCGGGGGATCGAATCTGCTGCGCGACCTGCCACAACTCAAAAAGATTTTAACCGAGGTCAAGAGAGCCATCTCGATCCCGATGACAGTGAAGATTCGCGCGGGCTGGGATGACAAAACGATCAACTGCATCGAAGTAGCGAAGCTGATCGAGGACTGTGGCGGTGCGATGATCACGCTGCACGGGCGGACTCGCGTGCAGGGCTATAAAGGCTGGGCGAACTGGGACCTCGTGCGCGAGATAAAAAATAACGTTTCAATTCCCGTCTCCGGCAGTGGCGACATCGTCAAGCCTGAAGAAGCTATGCGACGTTTCGAAGAGACTGGGGCCGATGCGGTCCATATCGGACGGGGCGCAATCTCCAACCCTTATATCTTTCGCCAGACCTGGGAGGCGATGAATGGGTTGCCGCGATACCAGCCCCCACCGCGTGAGATGCACGAGTTGCTGCTCGAATTTCGTGATAACCTGCGTGAGCACATGCCCGAAAGAGGCGTGATTGGCCGAATGAAGATGCTCTCGGCCCAGTTTTTGAAGGGCGTGCGCGACGGTGCGCCTATTCGCACGGCAGTACTCCGCTCGAATTCGGTTGAAGACATGGAGCCGTTGTTTGAAGAATACTTCGCTCTCGCCGAAGTTCATGGGATTGACGCCGAACTGCAGTGCGCACGTGATGAGAGTGCGGAGCTGGCGGAGTGCGGAGCCTAGCGGATTGCGGATTGCGGATTGCGGATTGCGGATTTGAATACGGAAATCTTCTCTTCAAATCCGCAATCCGCAATCCGCAATCCGCAATCATAGGGCCCGAAATTTGATCTGCCCGTTAAGCTGCCAAGCAATAAATACCTGGTTGCGTATTGACTTGATGACCGGGTTGAGAGCGTTTCCTGCCGGCATCGGCAGCTTCATCACCGGCCCGAGCGTCTTTCCATGATCGTTGGACGACCGAAGAAAGATACGCTTAGACTCACCAACTCTCGCATCCCAGATCACTCGCACAAGACCATCGGCCGTAACAGCTATCTGAGCGTGATCAGGTAGATTCGCCTCAGGGTGAAGCTGTTGTGGTGCAGCAAACGTCCCGCCATTGTCTTCCGAAACGGCGAAGTAAACCCCTGCTGGTTGCATCTCACCCGCAAACCAGGCGGCGTAAACGCGGCCTTTTTGATCGACCGTGATGTTGAGGGGTTTGAGCGGGCAACCATTGATTATCCAGCTCTTGTTTGACACGCGGACGCGCGGCCGGAATGTCTTGCCACCATCGTCCGATTGCGCAATTGTACTGTCACGAGAACCATCGGCATAGACGCTTCGCAGTGTGAGATAGATTCTGTTGTCGGCGGAAAAGCCAATATTCAACTGGCAGCACGGACAGGCTTCGTTTTGGAAGATCAACCGCTCCTTTTCAAAGGTCTTCCCCTCATCGCGCGAAACAGCGCCATAGACTGCTCCATTGTCCTTCTCCGATCCCATATGGCGTGTGTCAATCCAGAACGCGTGGACATCGCCATTGGGCGATACACCCATTGTGCCGAAACAATGCGCCTCGCTCAGTTCGCCATCATCATGCCCTGCAGCAAACGCATTGAGCGTTCGCGCTTTTTCAAAAGTTTTGCCGCCATCGCTCGAGCGCATGTATCGAGCATCGACTGCCTGACGCGACGCACTGCGCTCAAAACGATTCGCATGATAGAAGATGTGAATAATGCCCGATTTGCTCACGGCGATACGGGGGCGGCTGGTGGCAAACCCCCAGACTTCGTCTGAGGTCGCATTTATTCGCATCGGAGCAGTGAATGTCTTACCACCATCGGTCGAGCGTGTGAAAAAAAGATCGTTGTATGTCAGATGCGTATGCCCGCCAGACTGCGGCCCACGCGCGGAAGAGGTTTCAGCTTCGATTCGCTTCGCTATGCCTTTGTCGACCCAGATGACATTGATGCTGCCGTCCTGGCCAACGGCAATGTCAGGGCTTGCAGCAATACGATCAGCCGAGCTGAGGGTGACTGAATCATCCTTCATCGACCCTGATGCTCCTCGGTTGCCGGCCGATGATGCAATCAGCAATATGGAGATGCAAAAAGTGAAAAAGATAACTTTGACCATCTGGCTCACCTCCCTCCTCTTTTATCCGAAAAGGTTCGGATGAACGCTGCCATAGCTTTGATCTGACCTTCCGTCAGCTTATCTTTGAATGCGGGCATGGCCCCTTTACCTTTGCTGATCACAACAATCATCTTTTGGTCATCGTTCCGGCGTTGCCACGCACTGTCAGTAAAATCCGGTACGATCATCCCGCTGTCACCACCCTTACCATCTGCGCCGTGGCAGACTACACAGTTCCTGTCATAAAAAGCTTTTGCATCAAACTGCGGTTCGACTGCTACGGCTTCTGTTGTGGATGCTGAGAACGCTTCCGGAACCTGTTGACGTAGCTCAACGGTTATTCGATAGCCGTTTTTCGCGAAAGTCTGACCGAATTTGTTCAACGGGCCGAAGCCTTCTTCATTTCTATGGCAAACACTGCAGCGGCCTTTCATTTCAGCCTTTGAGTACGGATCGGCATCATAGCGGTCCATAAACTTCGGCATGGCGTGAAAGATGGGGCAGTAAAGGCAGGCACAGATGAGAATAGCAATCACACTAACTATACAAAATTTCAATCGCTTCATTTTCGGCCCTTTCCAGCGGGGCTTAAGAGAGAATACGAAACAGACGAAAATAACGAAACAAACTGATGTCGGGACACTTTTACAAAATCAGACTCTTTTACGGGAATGAAATTGGAATACAAAAAAGGCAAAAAGAGCAAAAAAGGCAAAAGAGCCAAGAATTTTTGCCTTTTTTGCTCTTTTTGCCTTTTTTGTGTTCCATCTTGCCTTACGATCTGAAATCTAGCTTTGAAAATGTGTCCCGACATCAGCGAAACAAACGAAAATATCTAGGCTTTTTCGTTTGTTTCGTTATTTTCGCCAATTCTTGTTGCTTCGTATTCTCTCTTAAGCCCCACTATATTTATCTCAAATACTCCAACCGCAATACCTCCAGCTCAATCTTTGCCGGTTTGCCTTTGATCGTCGAAGTGTGAACTCGGGATTTCGGGACCCAATAAGCGTTCTGTTTGACATAAGTATCAACGAATGAATCATGACCTACCTCCTGCTTTGTCCCTGACACGTAGTAACTCACTTCATATTCGGTAGCGATATAGCGCCCGTCTTCGACCTGTATATGTTTTCTGTTGAAGATGGTGAATTCCATTCGCCCCATACTGCGGCTGAGCCTTATAACTCTTCTATCGCCGATGATGTAATGCGATCCCATCGAATCGCCTTCGATGAAAATCTCACGGCCTTCGGTAGTTTCCTTGCCAAGTTTGAATTTCGCCTTATCCGGACCATACCAGGCATCGAATGGCTTGCGCGGTTGGCGATGCGTGACGAACTGGCTCATCTCTTCGTGGATGAGTATTTTCGTCGTTGCATCCGGCGCTTCGATTTCAATCTCAAGCGATGGCGAGCATTTCACCTTGACCGGAACCGTCGCGCCACCATCGATCTTGATCGCCAGATCGGCAGTGAAACCGCGAAATCCCAGATCGGAATCCCACACATAGCGATTCAGACTTGTCTCTTTGAATAACGCGCGTGCCTGGGGATTGTCCTCGGCAGCCCCCAGCTCTGCGGATATCCTGCCCCACAGTTTCTTCGCCTCATCGGCAGTCATCACTTTATTGCCGCTGATTGTCGCTTCCTTGATGCGCCCGTTAATCGTCATCATCACCGTGCTGTCCCTCTTGGTGATGACCTCATATTCGTAAGCCACCATCCCGACACCGCGCGCATAGTAGTAGATGTTCTTGACGCGCGAGCTCGAGGTCTCCCATTCAACGCGGGCGCGCAGGCAGTTTTCGTAGCGCCCCATCGGCGTCTCGACGTTCTCGAACCCATCCAGAGTTGAGGCGAATTGTATCAATGTCGCCTTTCGGTCCTTTCCATCCTGTTCCGGTTGGCTCCAGCGATACGTGCGCCCGATTACCATATCGTCGCGCGCAATCAGAAGCGCCGGATCGTAATTGAATCTCACGCCCTGAGCGCGCATTCCCTTCTCGCCCGATTCGATGATCCGCAATCCACCCCGATCGAGAACGTAGAATTGATAATCTTCTTCACCAGTGCTTGAAGCCAGCTTGAAGGCCGCGCCTGCGTTGGTGAATTTCGCTCCTTCAAACCAGCGTCTGCGCTCGGTTGTTCGCGTCTGACCGTTGGACAGTCGATATGTCCAGTCATAGGTCCAACTATCTCCCTGATGGAACGGGAAGTACTCTGCGACTTTGATCGTCTGCGCGGTATCATCACCGATCTTACGGCCGTTGACAGAGCCGTGTATCAATTCGATCTCGTAACGCAGGGATTGCTCAGCAGCTGGTGAAAAGACTTCAAAAACTTCTCTGACTATACCCACGCTTTTGGCGAGATAGCTGGTCGTGGTGAGAGTTGCGCCAGAGGGCTTGAGAGATTGAAAACGGAGTTTCAAGCAATCTTTAAAAGCGCCCGCAGGAGTCTGCACGCTTTCGACCCCGAAAAATGTCGATTCGCTCGTGACCGCATCTCCATCGCTGGGCACGTGGCGGGAGGTGTAGACCTTACCAGGCGTGTGGCTCGCCTCGAGCAATGTGTAGGGCGGGTTGATTTTTACCTCACCTTGCCCCGCGTTTTCGCCGAAAACGCGAAAGCTGCGTTCATCGACCGCGAGCAGGTAGTACTGGCCCCGGTCATCCATCAATTTTTTGGCGACGGTTTGATGATCGAGCTTCTCTTCACCCGCAATGGTCTGTGTGCGAAGCCGATAAGCGAGCTGCCCGTCGGCACGATATTGTTTGACCTGATATGTCCATGTGTTGCCGTCGGCAAGTGGATAGAATTCACGCAGGTTGAATTTTGGTTCCTGCGCTTTATTTTCCGGCAGAGAGTTGAACAGAGCAAAAGCTATCGCGATTGCGATGAGGACAAAAATGCGTTTCATGATGTTACTTCTCAGGCGGGGCAGAGATTTGGTTTCTAACGGTACCGATGTCCAACATACTATCAGAAATACTTCAAGAGCAATCCCACTGTAAAACTGCGACCGCGCGATGGCGCGAATTGGGATTGCTCGCGACCGCGCGATAAATTCCGGCCGGGATGCTCGAGAACTGATAATGTCCCGATGCATCAGTAGTCGCCATCAGTTCTGCTCCGCTGGCGACATTTTTGAGAATAACTTTAGCTGAAGTGATCGCTCCCGATGAACGATCTGTAATGCGACCGGCTATGATTCCTTTCGATTGGGCCGATTGGGCTGGTTGAGCAGAGGCGACCATACCAAGATAGATGCTGAGTATGATCAAAAGGACAGGCTTGATCGTGACACCATTCACTGTAATAGATCTCCTTCAGGGCACTTATGTAGCAGAGCGATATGAGAAGTCTGAAAATTAGTGGGGCCTGTATGGGGCTTGGTGGGGCCTGGTTGACAGATGGCGCTGCGGTCAGTACTATGCGCTTTCGCTTTGGCCAGGTAGCTCAGTTGGTAGAGCAACGGACTGAAAATCCGTGTGTCGGCGGTTCGATTCCGTCCCTGGCCACCAATAGAATCAA
>JAKEHZ010000118.1 GCA_022614735.1 Acidobacteriota bacterium
AGACTTTCAATCGAAGAGACCGCGCGATCGATCGAGCCCAGCATATGCGGGTAATCGCTTCCCATCACCATATGATCCGCGCCCACCAGATCCCGAGCCATGTTCAGCGTATAAGGACTGAAAGTGACGGTGTCGTAATAGAGCCGTTTTAAATAGGTGCTTGGCAGTTGGTCAATCTTCACCCGGCATTCGGCGAAGTCGCGGAAACCATTATCCATGCGCTCCATGAGGTACGGCACTGCGCCGCCGATGTGTGCGATAATCCATCTGATATCGGGCAGATCACGCAAGAGTCCGTCGTAGCACATCCGGGCCACGGCCAGCGTGGTATCGAAAGGAAAACCGATGATCGGACCCAACACATACTCGCGGAAAGGCTCGGAGTTGGCCGGCAACATCGGATGCAGCAGGATGCACAACTTCATGCGATTGGCCTCTTCGAAGAAGGGACGATAGGCTGGCGCCGTCAGCGGATTGCCGCGGATGTTACTGAGCAGGATAACGCCATTAAGCTTCAATTCGTCGATCGCGCGGTGAAGCTCTTTGAGCGCCGCATCGGGTGCGTCCATCGGAATGGAGGCGAATCCCTTAAAGCGTTTCGGATGTTTGACGACCAACTCGGCGTAAGCATCATTGACCATTCTGGCAATTTCGGGCTGGCGCTTCTCATCGGCAAAGAAGACGTTCGGTGTCGAGAGGGAGACCACCTCAATATCGATGCCCACACGGTCCATATCCTCAATCCGTTTGGCGGCATCTGTCATCGGAGGCGTGATCCCGAAAAAGCGCGCGCCTCGATATTTGATGATGGTGCGACCGGTCGGGTCTTTGTCAAAAGAAAACTCTGATTGTGTCTCGCGGATCTTCTGGAAGAAGGTCTCCGGATAATAGTGTGTATGTAGATCCAATCTTCGAGCAAGTGTCGGCCGAGTTGTTTGCGTTTCTCCCCTGCTTACGCTCATCGCGCCGCTGGCTGCAATTCCGGCAGTCTTCAGGAAATCTCTTCTGATCATTTTCTCCTCTTTCCCGACAAATATTTCGCTATGAAAAGCCCAAGAGAGAATGCGAAACAGGCGAAAATAGACGAAACAAGCGAAAATGTTCTACCTTTCGCTTGTTTCGTCTATTTTCGCCTGTTTCGCATTCTCTCTTCATATTTCCGGTTTAGTAGATTCAGATTAATAAGAGATCCAATCCTATTGAAACTATTCCAGTAGCATAACTCAACGATCTCCGAAAATTTGAGCCCAAATATAAATTCTTCAAACAGCATTACCAAAACAGTCCACGCAATTACTCATCATAAGCATAGCATTTTATAAGCACTGTAACGTCTTTATGGTGTTGTTGCTTTGTGACACTCGCATTCAACAAACGAGGCACAAGGCTTGCGCATGTTATGACCCGTATTTCGATTCACTGCAATGGAAATGCTTCCAAGAGGCAGCAATAAATTTTCCAGAAGGATTAAAGGGGGTAAACAATGAATATATCTTTTTCTCAGAGATGCAGGTCAGGCGCACGCTTTGCTGGTGACTTGATCAAGGCATGTATCACCGTCACGTTATATGCTTCGTTGGCGATTGTAGCCCAGGCACAGTCGTATACCAGTTCGCTGACCGGTCTTGTGACTGATCAGACCGGCGCAGCAGTCGCCAATGCGACCGTCAGTGTGACATCTGTCGAAACAGAACAGGTACGCACGACGACGACCAACAGCGAGGGATCATATATTTTCCCCAGCTTGCCGCCCGGAACATACAAAGTTCGCATTACGGCCACCGGGTTCTCAACGCGTGAGGTTCGTACCACGTTATCCGTTTCACAACAACTAAGACTCGATGCGCAACTGAAGGTTGGGACTACAGTTGAGACGCTAGAAGTCGTAGCAGGTGAGGGCGGTATCGCGGTTGAAACGCAGAATTCGCAATTGTCGAATGTGGTCACTGAACGTCAGGTTAGAGACTTGCCGCTCATCTCGCGCAACCCGTATGACCTTGTCGCCTTGTCAGCCGGCGCCACGGATGGGCCGGATCGCGGTTCGGGCTTTATGCGCGGAGCGGGCATTGCGATCAATGGCCAACGCTCGCAATCGGGCAACTTCATCCTCGATGGCGGCGAAAACAATGACACGTTCTCAGCCAAGCCCGGGCAAAATGTGCCGCTCGATGCGATTCAGGAGTTCCGCGTCCAAACTAACAACTATACGGCTGAATACGGGCGCGGCTCCGGATTTGTGGCCAACGTCGTCACCAAGACGGGCTCGAACGAATATCACGGTACTATTTACGAGTTCAACCGTAACTCGGCGCTTGCGGCCAACGATTCCTTTAACAACGCGAATGGTTTCGAGAAAGCTTTCTTCAATCGCAATCAGTTCGGGTTTTCAGGCGGCGGGCCGGCCATCAAGAACAAGACCTTCTTCTTTGGATCGGCCGAGTGGCTGAAGATCCGCAGCAGCGTCAACACAGGGTTTTTCGTGCCGACGCCGCAATTGATCGCCGC
>JAKEHZ010000119.1 GCA_022614735.1 Acidobacteriota bacterium
CTCTATCTATCTTGGCGCCGTCCGCCGTCGCCCCGGCTTTCATACCGAACAAATCTTGCATTGTGGAGATAGCTATCGACTGATTGCCGTCCCATTCAAACTTGCCCAGTTTATAAACTACACCCTCAACGACAGGCACGCTTACATGGATGCCATTCTGACATTTTCTGTTTGCGCGACGGTCAGGCTGAGCCATCGGGTCCGCAAACTTGACACGCAGATAACCACGCTGGCGGTAAATCGGTACTAGCATGTTCTCCACATATTGGGCGATTTGCCGGCTGGAATAATCTACATTCAAAAGAGGCTTGATCGCAGATTGCATCTGCTTTTCGATCGTGGCGGAAGAGCCCGGAAAATTGACTTGACACACGGGCATTGGCGCGCCGGTCGTTAAAAAGTGAAACTCCTTCTTCGCTTTGACCGCTGGATCTTCGAGGTTACCCGACGAGATGATGAAATTGACGCCGCGGTCAATGCGGTGATGCCGCAGCAATTGCTCCAACACAGTCTTGATTGCATTGGGAATGCCCTCATCGTCGGGCGATGCGCCTTCGAATGAGGGAATCTTTTTCCGCACTGCGTCGTGTAACTCCTGTGTAGTGAACCAAACAAAGTTGTCGAATATACAGGGGACGTCCCACTTGAACTCGACGACCTCGAACAGTGCCACTGCCTGGCCACTCTCTTTCCGGTAGTTGTAGTTGATCTCGGAAAAATAGCCTGTGCCTGCCAACCTTTTAGCAGCAGCGTTCAGCTGTTTTTGCTCAAACGGCGCTCCAACCTGTAACATCGTCGCCTGGATTGCCGTCGTGCTATCACACCTTTGCAAGCCGTTGAATTCGATCTTTCCCAGGACCAGTGGTTTTGCCGTCACCGGAGAAGACGGTTCCGTCGGATCTGGACTAACTTCTTCCACCTCGAAGACTACATCCAGCAACTCGCCCATCCAGTTATATCGATAACGTATTTTGGCGAAAAGGCTTGAACCGTAGAGTTTGTCGGCGACCGTCTGGAGGTCGGCGAGTTTGAGGCTCTGGTTGAGCTGCAACCCGCTCAACTCCAAAAACTTCTCACGACTCACCTTTTGCAATCCCACAATCTCGACCTTGCTCAAACGGTAGGCAATCGTGTTCTGATCCTGCTGGGCTATCCCCTGTGAACAGAGCAACAGCAGAAAAGAGACCAATGGCCCAAGCGTCACATACGCCCGTACCGAGCGGCCAACCGAGAGAAAGTTCCCTGCTGTCATACTGTCCTCCAGCTTTTGAATCTATTTTTCACTCAAGGCAACAACGCCGGGGAGAATATCACCTGCGAGCAGTTCGAGCGTTGCCCCGCCGCCGGTTGAAATATGTGTAATTTTACCAGCGAGACCGGTTTCCTGAATTGCGGCCACGCTGTCTCCGCCACCGATGATCGAAGTTGCATCGTTATTCTCCGAGACTCTGGCAACGGCCTGTGCAACCGCACGAGTCCCCTGATCGAACGGCGCTTTCTCGAATATTCCCATCGGACCGTTCCAGATGATCGTCTGCGCCCTCTCGATGATCTCGGCATAAGCCTTCTGCGTCTCGCTGCCGATATCGAGCCCCATCAGGTCTGCGGGTGTTTCATAGATACTAACATTCTTAGCATTCGCACCGTCATCCGGATTAGCCGCAACAACGTGGTCGACAGGCAACTGCAAGTTAACATTTCGCTCTTTGGCTTTGGCTTCGAGCTGGCTTGCCAGTTCGGTCTTGTCTGGTTCGACGAGCGATTTGCCGACTTCGAGGCCACGAGCTTTCAAGAACGTATAGGCCATCGCGCCGCCTATCAACACAGTTTCGGCGGATTTCAGCAGGTTTTCGACGACTTGAATCTTATCGGATACCTTGGCGCCGCCCAGAATCACAACAAACGGCCGGCGTGGATTGCTTAAAGCTTCAGACAGATAACGCAATTCTTTCTCCATTAAAAACCCCGCTGCAGCCTGCTTGACATATTTCGTTATTCCTTCGGTCGAGGCATGAGCGCGGTGAGCGGCGCCGAAAGCGTCATTGACGTAAACGTCACACAATGCCGCGAGCTGTTCGGCAAACTTCGGATCGTTACTTTCCTCACCGGTATGAAAGCGCAGGTTTTCGAGCAGAGTGATCTCGCCATCTTTCATCGCGTTGACGACTTTTGCTGCTTCCTCGCCAATGCAATCATTCGCAAAAGCAACAGGCTTGCCGAGCAGTTTAGCCAGATGCTCGGCCACAGGCCTCAGTGAATATTTCGGATTACGCTGCCCTTTCGGACGTCCAAGGTGCGAGGCCAGAATCACGCGCGCTCCCTTATCGGCGGCATATTGAATCGTCGGGATCGCTGCGGTGATGCGTGTATCGTCGGCAACTTTACCATCTTCAAGGGGCACATTGAAATCCACGCGGATGAAAACTCTTTTCCCGGCAAGACCTAGATCACGAATCGAGAGCTTGGACATACTAATATCTCATAGACCTTTCTTAAAACCCTCACGGGTTGTATTTCGGATAACTGAACTTTCGAGGTTAATCCTTGTAAGAATAAATTTAAGCCGAAAGCTACCACAATTTGCCAGGATGAGTAAAGTATCGTAAATTGTGCTACTTATTATCTGAAGGGGCGTTTCTGATGAGTACCCAACCTAACCCGATAATGCAAATTAAATTACATACCCTTACAACATATGACAATTTCGAATCTGGTTTGTCAATCAACCCAATAATCAACGCTAGACTGTTAGTAATCAGAATTAGCCACAGAAGCGGGCGATAGTTCATCATTTTTCACCTCCCAGTATATAGATTTAATTAGAAGTAGATTGATTATTATAAGACATAGGCAGAGACTTGTCAGTTCTTTTGCAATAATTCTCCTTGCAAAACTGTTTTAGGTAGTCCGCCAAACGAACATGGTCATTACAAATGTCGGAGGTAAGCAAAACAAGTAGGGCAAGTTCCACAGAAAGCCGAACCCGGATAACAGTTTCAACACGAAGGGTCAAAGGGTCAAAGGGTCAAAGAAGAAATAAATCAAGCCATTATCTCCCCTTTGACTCTTTGACCCTTTGACCCTTTGTGTTGAAACTGTTATCCGATTATGAAGCACAGATAATTGCACCAGCATGAATAGTTGCGGAAATGACCAATGCTCCGCCTATTCCAACAGTCATACCCATAACCGCTAGAGCAGCGACCGCGCCAACAGCACCCACTAGCAACCCACATCCGCCAATATCGGCACCTATAGTAGAAGCGGACATTGAATCGGTTATCGAAATGATTGCAACGGGATCTGACTGCATAACATGTAGGTTGGTAATAACCATACCTGCAGTAAGTAACATAGCAAAGGTTAGGGATAGGAGCTGATAAAATCCGGGTTTCAAAATTTTCGCTGCCATCTTGATTTCCTCCATTGTAGATGATTTGTAAGCCCCGAATAGTGTCTTTCGGAAGCTATATAGTTGACGCAAACTGATAAATGCGAGGTAACATTGATATGTTAGGAATCAAAAGCGTTCGCACACGATGCAACGGTTCCTGTGACGATCAGAAATGCCCCCAGAGCGCCAACACCACTCAGCGTTCCAGCGGCTATTGCTACAATTCCCGCACCACAGGCAACACCATCAAAAAATTTGCTGGTCGGCCCTGTTCCGTACATCTGCTGAATGGCTGTATCGGTAAGCCGGGCAGCATTCTGTTGTGGTTTCAGATTCTCGGTAGCTGCTCCAGTTGCCGTAAAACTAATAAATGCGATTAGCGAAAGACTCAAAACTAATGAGATTAATTTTTTCATGTTCTTTCCTCCTATTTTTGTGATTGAGTAAGGCGGCCCTTTTGGATTCACGCTTGCGAGTCCATTACTTCGTCGGAGCCGAAAATTCTCCCAGAATCAAAGCCTCCCCCTTCCAGTGTCGGGCGAATGATGCTGCATCGTATTGCAGCATGCCTCTTGCAGGGTCGAGGATGGTAAGTGTGCCGTCGATGTTAATATTTCGTATGACAACAAAATGATTACCGTCGACAAATACAATTACCGGCATCGGACTTCGTAACAGATCTCTCTGATTGAGTCTCCAGCCCGAAGCTTTGACCCCATATGTCTCCGCTGCCCATTTAAGACCAAGGAGTGATGTTCCGTTAATGCCGGTCTGTGCGCGAGACCTCAGGTCTTCAAGTTGTGCCGCTATCCCACGATCTCTTAGCACCATCTGCAGACAAACCACGCCGCAGTCATACCTCGTCCGTTGACGAATAACCCCGTCTTCTCCTTTGTAGATAGCGCCCTGCCACCATGCCTGAAGCTTCCGACCCGAATTCGGAACGGTCATCAAATTAGATGCCGCTATCGTCAAAATCGACCCGCAACTTGTTATAACTATCATCAAACATATAATAGCCAGTTTTTTTCTAGATCGAGCCATATCAAGTCTGGAACAACTGAACCACAGTTTTTCATGTGTTTAATCCGTGCTGATCCGTCGCACCCGTGGTTATCAGTGGTTATCAGTGGTTAATTGAGTTAATCAGTGAAAACGAAATCTCTATGCCAGGTACCAATAGCTTGAGGGGAGGCAGTTATATCACCATCAACTTCCGTGCCAGCATGTAATTCATTATTATGTATGGCCAAGTATCGCTTATTGAGTAGCTTCCAAGTTCGACATATGTGTCGATAACGCTTTCATCTGCTGACAGAATGATCAATCTGCGGACTCCGTCCTCAACCATCATCCTCTAATACCAAGCCGCTTGATTGCTTTAGTCAGACCGGTGCGGTCCATACCTAAAGCAGCAGCTGCTTGAGAAATGTTTCCCTCCCATCTGTTCAAAGTTCTCGTAATCATCTCTCTTTCAAGCTCTTCTCTGGCAGCCGCATAAGACAACCTGGCATCGATCACGATTTTGTTTACGAGATCGATTTTAGAATTGTCGGAAGAGTACGCGCTCTCTTCACTGCTTCTGATGGATTGGGAAAGTCGCTCCACGCCCAGGGTCTCATCATTTTTTGCCAGTACCACGAGGCGAAAAACTTCATTTCTCAACTCACGCACGTTGCGTGGCCAGTCGTAGTTGATCAATAACTCATTTGCCTCATCGCTCAATTTGAGGCTTTTTTTGCCGGTCTCCTGTATGAAGCACTCGAGAAAATGTTCGATCAAGAGAGGGATCTCTTCGCGGCGCTGGCGCAGTGGCGGGATGTGTAATCGGATAACATGTAATCTCTCGAAGAGGTCTGCCCGGAAGCGCCTTGCTTTCACCTCTTCCTCGAGGTCACGATTTGTAGCGGCAATAATACGCACATCTGTCTTGACAGATTTGACTGAGCCGATTGGCTGGACCTCGCCTTCTTGTAAAAAGCGAAGCAGTTTAGGCTGGAGATCCAAGTGCAGTTCGCCGATTTCGTCCAGCAGGAGTGTGCCTCCCTCGGCAGCCCGAATAATGCCTTTGAAATCGTTGAGCGCACTGGTAAAGCTGCCTCGCTGATGGCCGAACAGTTGACTTTCGATCATCTCCCTGGAGACCGCCGCGCAGTTGAATGCGAGGAACTCGCGATCATGACGAGTGCTGAACGCATGGACGACGCGCGCGATTAATTCTTTACCCGTGCCGGTTTCGCCTGTTATCAGAACAGGCGCAGGGCTCCAGTTTGTAGATTCGATGATCTCCATCAGCTCCAGCATCTGCCGTGAGGCGATGATCAAGGGCTGTAATGGATGAGGCATGGCTACACTATTCCTCGCTATGAGACAAGCGACGGTCCACACTACGCTGTCGTAAGCGGTAACTCGGATGTTATTAAATGATTTTTGAGTATGCCAATAAGGCGGGATGGCCGGATCAAAATAAGAAATCGAGCGCGCAATGTCAAGCTGCCGCAATTAAATATTGACACTATCCCTTTTCTCGAAAATACTCACCTCTATGAAACTTCCTCGCTTCACATTACGCGGATTCAAACGACCGAGTGAGGTCGTTGCTCCGGAGCTCGGCCCGCTGGAGCGTGATGTTATGGAAGTGGTCTGGCAGCGTCACGATAGGGGAGGTGAAGTCAGCGTGCGCGACATCCACCTGGCTTTTAATGAACGGCTGGCATACACGACTTTGATGACGACGCTCGACCGATTGCACAAAAAAGGTCTTCTCAACAGGCGCAAGGATGGCCGCGCATTCTATTATTCGCCGCGTCTTTCGCCGGCAGATTTCGAGCGCGGGATTGCGCGCGACGTCATTGTTGCGCTGCTCGGACGCAGCAAGGGAGGCGCCGAGCCGGTGCTCTCCTACATTGTCGATGCTCTCAGCGATTGCGATCGTGAGCTGCTAGACGAACTCGACCGACTGATCAAAGAGAAGCGTCGCGAGTTACGGCGCAAGAGGTGAATTTCAATGTTCGAATTGCTCGGAATCAGTCTCGCGCTCGCCGCGTTTTTAATTATCGACGCGGTTGCGTCTCTCATCACGACGGTGATCTGGCACGCGATCGAAGAGCGCGTGCAACACTGGTCAGCGGCAGCGCGTTCGCAATTGATTCTCACCCTGCGCATCTCTCCTGCAATCATGGCGATGACCTTTGTCATCGCATTTCTGCTTCCGGCATACTTAATCTACGAACCGCGACTGACAGCTGAAAAAGTAAGTTTCAAACTCGCGGTCATTGCCATTATCTCCGCTGCCGGTTTATTGTTCGCGGCCTGGCGTTGGTTGTCGGCGTGGAGAACCACACGGTCTCTGATCAATTACTGGCTGCAAACCGCCGAGCCGATCAGACTGGATCGAGTTTCAATCCCGGCCTATCGCCTGCGACATTCATCTCCCGTGATTGCGGTCGCCGGTGTCTTTCGCCCGCGGCTGTTTATCGCAGATCATCTTTTCGATTTGCTCAGCAAGAATGAGCTCGCCGCCGCCCTCGCTCATGAGTGCGGTCATCTTGCGGCACGCGATAATCTCAAGAGATTGCTGCTGCGGGCCTGCTGCCATGTTCTGACGATTGTGCCTTGCGGGCGAACGCTGGATCGCGCGTGGGCTGAGACATCCGAGAGTGCGGCGGACGAATATGCTGCGCGACCGGGCGGCGAAGCGGCGCTCGAGATGGCCTCAGTATTAATCAAAATCTCCAGGATGGTTGCTGAAACTGGCAAGCCCATGATGCCTGCCACCGTCTCGCACATTGCTGATGATGTGAGTGCAATTGCGCGGCGCGCCGAGAGATTAATGCAACTGGCGATGTGCGATGGCGCAACGCAAAAACAAAGGGTTTTTCCCGGTAATGTCTTGCTCCGGTTTTGCCTCGGCGCGTTATCAGCTACGATAGTCCTGGCTGCTCTGATTCCCCATTCGTTCTTGACAATTCACGGCTGGATCGAGGCCGCTGTCAGATTCCTACAATAGATAAGAAAAGAGAGAATACGAAACAAACGAAATAGATGCTAGATGCTGGATGCTAGATGCTAGATGCTAGGGCGCTCACCTAGCATCTAGCATCTAGCATCTAGCATCTATTTCGTTTGTTTCGTATTCTCTCTTTCTAGTCGTTCGAAATAGTCTTTGATGTAGTCGCGCTTTTGAAACTGTACCAATCCAAGACCGCAGCTTTTAGCTTCATCAATTGCGCGTTCCGCCGTCCAACCGTCGTGCTTTATGCGAAAGATCGCGATAATCACACCGGTGCGATCAGCGCCGCGCCGGCAGTGAATGAAGAGCGGCGCGTTATCCTGCGTTTCGATAATCTCCAGCACCCGCCTGACTTGCTCTTCAGTGGGTCGCCCCGTGCTGGACATCGGAATATTGAAGTATCGCAAACCCAGGCGCTTCGCCTCATCCTCTTGACCGTGTGTGTCATCGCTCTCGCCGCGCAGATTGACGATGGTCTTGATGCCGAGATCGGCAAGCTTTTTCAATCCGCCTTTCTTCGGTTGTCCGCCACGATAAAGCTGCTGATTCACCTTGTGAAAGTTGGGAAGCTCCTTGTCTCGCGGTTCCGGCTGCTGAGCGATGGCCGTGAGCGACACCAGCGCCAGCGCCAGCGCCAGCCTGATTGTTTGATTGTCTAGCTTCTTCATATCTCCTCGCCCTCGATGAAATGTTCTTAGGGGGATGTCTACTAAGGTCATACCACCACAGAGCCACACAGGCTTTTCGCCGCTGCTACGATAGTTGGTAGTAATTAACTGTTCCGGATAGGATCACCAACTGCTCTTGATCAGATGGGAACGATTTTACAATGGGGATTTCCGATTTGAAATATACCGAGGCTGAAAAAGAGCGGCTTTTTTCGCATCTTCCTTGTTTCTCGTTAATCTTGGACCGCTAATCAAAATAGGAGATAGCTCGATGCGTCGTTCGGGGATAGCACTACCCTTCCTTTTGCTTCTTTGTCTGCTCTGCCTCCAGATCTGCGCCGATGCGCAATCCGGTTATGACCTGAGCGGCGTCGTGAAAGATACGAACGGCGCGGCGGTGGAACAGGCTTCAATCAGTATCTTGAATGCGCGCCAGTCGGTTATCGCATCGACAAGCACCGACTCAGGTGGGCATTTCATCTTACGAGGCATCCCACAAGGCTCTTACGAATTGCTCGTCAGGGGCGGCCGCGGTTTCGCGCAACGTAGTAAAGCATTGATCGTTCCTTCGCCGGAATCCTCGAATATCGAGATCCTCCTGGGGTTTGAGGCATTGACCGCCGAAGTCACGGTCGCGGCCGATGTCGGTGTCGTGCAATCGGTCGATCAGGCATCACAGCAAGTCAATGTGATCGATGAGCGTAAACTTGAGCGAAGAGCGAAAGCCGTGCTCGCGCAAATCGCGCAGGAAGAACCCGGGCTACAGTTGCAACGCACCAGTCCGACAATCGGCGCAATATTTGTGCGGGGCCTGACCGGAGCGAAAGTGGTTACTTTCGTCGACGGGATACGCTTCTCAACTTCAGCGGCTCGCGGCGGCATCAATACCTTTTTCAATATCAATGATGTGAGCAACCTGCGCGCCGTCGAAGTTCTGCGTGGTCCCAACAGCGCGCAATTCGGCAGCGATTCTATCGGCGGCAGCGTGCAGTTGATCACGAACACGCCCCTCTACACTGCCGGCAAACCGGAGGTTCACGGACGCGTTAGCACGCGATTCAATAGCGCCGATTTAAGCTACGGAAGTAATTCCCTCCTCACTTTCGGAAACGAAGATCTAGCTGTCCTGGTCAATTTCGCCTCTCATCGCAGCAACACAGTCCGTTCAGGCGGGGGCTTTGACTCGCACGCTGCGGTCAATCGTTTTCTCGGAATCCGGTCCGACATCTTTGGCACTCGATCAGCCGACACTGCATTCACACAATATGGCGGATTGATGAAGCTGAACTACAGGCTTTCTCCGACCGATCAGCTTTCAGTCTATTATAACCGCGCACAAATTGACGGCGGTAAACGATTTGATCAAACGCTCGGCGGCGATGGCAACTTGATTGCAGACTTGCGCAATTTCATGCTCGATCTATTTTACCTCCGCTACGAAAAATTTAAGGCCGGCCCCTTTGACTCTTTTTCGGTTTCATATTCCTACAATTCACAGCGCGAAGAGCGCGTCAATCAGGGAGGCAATGGCAATCCGCTCGGTGGAATTACACACCAATACGAACGCACAATGGTCAACGGTGTGCAGTTGCAACTCACCAGACAATTAGGCTCACACAACAACCTGGTCATCGGCGGAGAGTTTTACTACGACTACCTGCGATCGCCGGCCTATACCTTTAACCCCTCCGACGGTTCGGTCGTGATCAGCCGCCCGCGAGTGCCTGATAAAGCCACTTACCGTAGCGGCGGCGTCTACATCCAAGATGGATGGACAGTGATTCCCGAACGGTTGCGTCTGGCCGGGGCGTTGCGTTATAGCGGCGCATCCTATAAATCTCGTGCTGACAACAGCCAGATTGTGAGCGGCAACCCGCTCTGGCCTGACGACCAGTTGACTGCCTCCAGTCTGACGCCACGTTTCGGCGCGGTTTTCACGATCGCTCGAGGATTCAACCTTTCAGCGCAGGTCAGCCGTGGGTTTCGATCGCCGCACATGACAGACCTCGGCACTCTGGGTTTAACCGGTAACGGATTCGAAGCCCCGGCTGCCGACCTCGAAGGCAAGGGTGCAACCATCGGTACGACGGCGGATCGCAATGCTCTTTCGACCGGGATTTCCGTCAGCCAGCTCGTTCCGGAGACGAGCTGGAGTTACGAAGGTGGGATACATCTTCAGCTCAACCGCATTAATATCGATGTCAATGGGTTCGTCAATGATATCTATGACAACATCGTCCTCCAGTCGTTGATCCTGCCGCAGGGCGCAACCAGTACGCGACTTGGCGATCAAACGATCACGATGCAATTGACGAATGGAGTGGTCTTTGTCCCGGCCTCGACTAATCCGGTATTGATTCGCTCTAATTATGGTGATGCGCGAATCCACGGCATCGAGCAAAGTTTAGAACTGCGCGTAACGAACAATTGGACGGTCAGTCAGAATTACACCTGGCTGCACGCGGAGGACAGACGAACAGGATTACCGCCCAATATCGAAGGAGGGACACCCGCGCCGCAGGGCTCTTTACGCCTGCGTTACGATTGGCCAAGGAGGAGATTCTGGATTGAGCCCTACCTCTATGGCGCGCGGCGGCAGGATCGATTGTCTACGCTCGATCTGGAAGATCGCCGCACTGGCGCGACCCGCTCGCGCACCAACATCCGTAACTTCTTCCTCAACGGTGCGACAGCGCGCGGGCTGGTTGTTCCCGGTACAGATGGCAGATTCGGAACTGCAGACGACATCCTTAACCCCACAGGTGAAACGCTCGTGCAGGTTCAAAACCGCCTCCTCGGCACAGCCAATAGCGCGCCTCTCTACAGCTCCATTCCCGGCTTCCTCATTCTCGGCATTCGGGGAGGATTTCGCATCGGTGAAAGACAAAACTTTATCATCGATTTCGAAAATCTCAACGATAAGAACTATCGCGGCATCAGCTGGGGGATGGATGCGCCGGGAAGAGGCCTCAGCTTCATCTACAACTATCGTTTCTGAGAATGGAAGAGAAGACGAAGCAGCAAGAATTGGCGAAAAATATTGAAGATTTTCGTTTGTTTCAATTATTTCGCCAATTCTTGCTGCTTCGTCTTCTTTTTAGAGTTGCGATTTCGGCTTTTATCGCTCATTCTTTTGAGCTATGAGAACCTTTATTGCAATCGAGATTCCGGCTGAAGCTAAATCAGCGCTCACTGCGATGCAGAACGAATTGCGGCGAGCGGGAGCCGATGTTACATGGACGAACCCCGATAATATTCACCTCACACTGAAATTTCTGGGAGAGATAGATAAGAAGCTCATCAGCGAAGTCGAGAAGGTCTGTCTTGAAACCAGCGCAGAAGTGCCGGCATTTACCATGGGAATCAAGGGGATTGGGGTGTTCCCAAACGCCCGCCATCCGCGTGTATTATGGGTCGGGCTGAGCGGGGAGATCGAAATACTTGAGCGTTTGCAAGAGCATCTCGATGAACGATTGACATCAATAGGTTTTGATTCGGAGGAGAAAGATTTCCAACCGCACCTGACAGTCGGCCGCATCCGATCTAACAAAAACCTGCATGAGCTCCTTGCGCGATCGGAGGTCTACACGCTCCCTCCGCACTCCTTCGTGGTCCGCGAGATAGTCATCATGAAAAGCGACCTGGATCCTGCTGGAGTGAGCTACTCGCAATTGGCGAGGGCGAAAATGAAGGACCAGAACGATTGAATTGGAGAATACGATGTAGAGGCCATCACTAACTGGCTCGGTAAATCAGCACTCGTTTTTGTCCTCCACTAAATACAGCTCCGACACCAACTCCGATCCCGGCGCCAAGAACGGCGAAAGAGGCCGGAAGCCAACCGACTAAATCATCGCGACCAGGCAAATATAGTATCAGCCCGATGCCGCCACCAATCGCCCCGCCAATTCCTGCACCGCGGAGAGCGGATTTGCCACGCGTCCTTCCAATGACTTGATAAACGCGCGACACGTCATCTCGATTTATCGATATGGTTTTTCCCCCTTCGGAAAGTGACAGACCAGTATTAGAGACGCTCGCAAGTCTACCTTTTAAACTTTTTCCGCTTCTCAGATCTATCTGCAGCTTTTCTCCATCTGTCAGCATTTCGACGATGCTCCAGTCACCAATAGTCTTGGCGGTTTTCTCATCCTGCGCAATCGTATCGTCCGTGACAGTCTGAGCAAGGGTTGACTGGCTCAATATCGCGATAATCAAAGATAGAATTAGGAATGAAGTTTTGTGTGATGAAAACTGGTGCATAGGCAATCCTCAAAGTTTAGACTGTAAATCATCGAATTCTTTGTGAAGAAGCAGAGCAAAAAAAGTGCCTAAGTAAGGAAATTGCCTGGTGGGTGAGTTTCATTCATGAGGTGCGGTGACTAAAGCCCGGGAGAGATCAAGAAACAGGCAAAATTAGGCGAAACAAGCGGAAAATCC
>JAKEHZ010000120.1 GCA_022614735.1 Acidobacteriota bacterium
CTTTTTCGCTTGTTTCATCTATTTTCGCCAATTCTTGTTGCCTCGCATTCTCTCCTGGGCTTTAGTCAAAGCGACTACGGCCACACTTCCCTGGCAACAAACCAGGGATGAATTTCTGCCGCCAATTGCCCTGCTTTGACAGCCGGGTCAGCTTCAGCGATGGCCCTGGCTTCCTCCGGTGAATTCGCGGCAATCACGAAGATGCCCCGTAGATCACCCTGGCTGACGAACGGTCCGGCGGCGACGAAGGTCTTCGCATCCATCATCCTTCTCACATTCCACAGATGATCCAACTGCAGCTTCTGGGTCTCCGGCGTCGTGGCAGCAGAACTTTTCGGGCCGCGCTTGAGAAGCGCCAGGAAGTATCTGGTCATCGTGTATTTCGGGTTCGGATTTGTTTTGATCTCCTCCTGTAGTTTTGCGCCGATGCCTTTCGGACCATGCCAATTCAACAACTCAATCACCAGTCGGCCCGATTGGACCGCCGGATCTTCCGCCGCCAACGATTTCGCCTCTTCCAGCGAAGCGACTTTGAAAATGAAGATGCCGCGGATCTCGCCGTTTCCGGCCATCGGCCCGGCGGCTATGAGCTTCCCGGCTCTAGCCATCTTGTTGATGTTGGCCATGTGGCCTTCCTGAATCTTCTGAGATTCCGGCGTTTTCTCCGCCGTCGAGTTCGGTCCACGCTTTAAGATTCCGAACTGATAGTTGTCCAAATCGAATTGCGGCATTTTGTCTTCGGGCTTCGACTGCGCATGAACAACTACTATCATTGCGATCAAAAATAACGACAGCGGAATAATTTTACTCGGTTTCATTTATAACCACTCCTTTACTGGACCGCTAAACACGCGAAATACGCGAAAAGCTCGAACTCATTATCTGCGTATTACCTGTGTTTCGCAGTTAAAATCCTTACCTGAATGTCAATGCGATCTGTTCTATGCCTCTTTGTACAACCAGGCTCCGGCGACAGCTGCAATTGTATATTCAAAAAAGGCCCACACCATACCAGTCACAGTGAGACCCGTGCTAAACAATCCCATCGCGAGGAATGACAATCCGACATAAAGTGATACGAAGAACCACGCGAGCGATCCCGCACAGATCGCGGTTTTTACGCCAACTCCGAGACGGGGCCTGATCAATGCATACAGATAGACAATGGCGATGCCCAGAATGAAGGTCAGCACCACCCAGATGGCGATGGTCCTGCCACTCGGCTCCGGTGGCAGGTTGAGCCTGCGAAATTCTTCTTTCATTGGCTCAGCCAGCACCACTGCGTTCAATAAGAACTCGCCTATGTTCATCACCAGACCTGCTAACAAACCGCCGAGCAGGACACGTCCCACATTGATATTATTCATGTTCTGTCTCCAATAGGGTTTAGGTTATTGTTATGGCTTGCCGCCTCGAGTCTTTTCGACAGGAAGCGCCGTTCCGGCTCTGAACAAGGGCAATCCAGAGCCTGACGATAATAATCAGCGGCTTTCATCTGCTCACCCAGCTCGCTCCAAAGCTCTCCCATCGTTGCGGGCAGGAGGTAGTAATGCTGCAACAACGGATGCTCGATGATTTTTTCGAGCTCTTGTATGCCGGCAGCTGCTCCGTGCCATTTGGCAATTGCGACCGCGCGATTCAAGGCAACGACCGGCGAAGGATTCAGTTCGACGAGCATATTGTAAAGCTGGACGATCTCTTCCCAATTGGTCAGCTGGTAGCTCGTCGCTGCGGCGTGACAGGCTGCGATGGCTGCTTGTAGGTGATAGTCGGTGAACTCATCACCCAAAGCGCTCCGATCCAGATGCCAGTATCCGCGATCGATCAGTCGCTTGTCCCACAGCGACCGATCCTGCTCCGCGAGCAGAGACAATTCGCCACTCTTTCCTACACGCGCAGGCAGTCGTGCCGCTTGAAACAGCATGAGAGCCAGCAATGCATGGCATTTCGGCAGATTGGTCGCAGGATGTTGTACGATAAGCGAAGAGAGGCGAATCGCTTCATCGCATAAATCAACACGCACCAAATTTTCTCCGCTATGTGCTGTGTAACCTTCGTTAAAGAGCAGGTATAAAACCTCTAACACCGAATCCAATCGGGCCGACATCTCCGCGCCCGAAGGCATTTCAAAGGTAATTCCTTCTTCGCGGATCAATCGTTTCGCCCTCACCAGCCTCTGCGCAATAGTCGGTTCTTTGGCCAGGAATGCGCGGGCGATCTCGCTCACACCAAAACCTCCGGCAGTTTTCAATGTCAATGCAACACGACCTTCGCGCGGAATCGACGGATGACATGTCATAAAGATCATGCTCAACGTATCATCAAGCGCTTCATTGGGGCCGCCCAACTCTTGCCGCCGATTGGCGAACTCCTCCTGGGCGGCAAACGACCGCACGAGTTCTCCCGATTTTTCACGGAGAGAAGCCTCGCGCCGCAGGAGATCGAGTGCGCGGTTCTTCGCCACCTGAATCAACCACGCCGAGGGATTCTCGGGAACGCCGCGATACGACCATTGCTGCAGGGCTTTGAGCAGAGCATCCTGCACAACCTCTTCAGCCAGATCGATGTGGCGCGGCCCGAAGATACGCGTCAGTGTGGAGATCATCTGTCCCGCCTGGTGGCGGAACAGATGATCAACCAGACCGGCAACTTTATTTTCCGGGTCAGCAATCATCTTTGGAAGTTGGGTGCTAGGTGTTGGGTTTCTTGATTAGAACACCCAACACCTAATTTGGCAACTCATCGACTTCGCGTACTTCAACACGACTCCCGTATACGAGCGATGGACAATCGCTCGCCAGCTTGACCGCTTCGTCGTAATTTTTTGCCTTGATGACCCAGTAACCGCCAATTATTTCCTTGGTCTCGGCATATGGTCCATCGGTCACGACCTGATCTTTGCCAATTCCCTTTAAATTACAGCCAAAATCATTATCTTTCAGCTTATTGAGACTCACCATATGCCCGGACTTCTGTAACTTCTCGATCCAGGTATAGTAATGTTGAAGCACTGATTGAATCATCTCTGGTGTAAACTCAACACCTTCAGGAATCTCCGTTGAATCATGGGAGATGAGCATGTATTGCGGCATAAGTTTCTCCTCTGCAACTACTGGGAGCGCTTGCGCTCCCAGTAGTTGTCATTGTTTCTGGGCGTCGTCATGAACGACATGAACGACTCCTCAGTAAAAGATGCTAGATGCCAGCATCTATTGAATTTTTTCTGGGCGTCGTAACGAATGAAATTATTCTACGCCCATCACCGTTTTTCGGCCTATAGACGAACGAAAAAGAAGAATATCGACACAGCAAATAAAAATATTTAAGTAACAATGAACCCTGACACTAGAAAACATCGCGGCGCGCATCCGGAAGATCAAAATATTTTTGCCCCGGCACAGCTCCCCAAATTGCGCCAGGCTCTTTTAGATTTGTCGTGGCTTCTGAGCCGCGGTTATGCGCCCCATGCCTCTCTCAAGCTTGTCGGCGACCATCACGCGCTCAGAGAGCGTCAACGCCTGGCTGTTTCACGGGCAGCCTGTTCGGATCAAATGAGAGAAGACCGCAAACTGAAGTGTCTTACCCTCGATGCGATTAGAGGGCAAAGCCTGATGATCGACGGGTTCAATCTCATCATCACTGTCGAAGCTGCTCTTTCCGGCGGCGTCATGGTCCACTGCCGCGATGATTGCATTCGCGATTTGTCGAGCGTGCACGGCTCATACAGATCTGTCACCGAAACCGAAGAGGCGATCCGTTTGATCAGCGAGACTCTCTTAACGGCAGAGCCGGCATCTGCCATCTGGCTGCTCGATCAACCTGTCTCCAACAGCGGACGCCTCGCGCAAAAGATCAGAGAGATTGCCGCCCGACAAAATTGGCCATGGGAAGTAAGAGTCGTGATGAATCCTGATGAGACCATCCGTACTTCAGATCAGATTGCCGTGAGTTCCGACTCGAACATCATCGATGGCGTAACGAGGTGGGTCAATCTCAATAACTTGCTGATAAGAGAACAACTTCCTCAGGCATGGATCATCGATTTGGGAGGCTGATGACACGCTGGACATAACCTGGCCGAAAGCCTATCCTGCCCTCTGATTTACTTCTCTTGATGAATAATGAGCATTACGCGAAAAAAACCGACTCATTCTGGAGATATCGATGGCCAAAGAATACGATGTTGTGGTTCTGGGAGCAGGTCCTGGCGGATATGTTGCAGCCATCCGCGCCAGCCAGCTCGGTTTGAAGACAGCTATAGTCGAAAGGCAATACTGGGGCGGTGTTTGCCTCAACGTCGGCTGTATTCCATCCAAGGCACTTTTGAGGAATGCCGAACTAGTCAATATTCTCAAACACGATGCTAAAACCTTCGGGATTCACGTCGAGGGTAATATAACCTTTGACTACGGTGAAGCTTTCCGTCGCAGCCGCAAAGTCGCTGATGGCCGCGCCAAAGGCGTGCGTTTTCTGATGCGGAAAAACAAGATCGATGAGTACGAAGGCTGGGCTAACTTCACTGACCCGCACACCATGGATGTGAAGCTTAACGAAGGCGGAAATGAGACGCTAAAATTCAAACATTGCATTATCGCCACCGGCTCAGTCACACGCCTGATTCAAGGCTCTCAATTGAGCGATCGCGTCGTCACCTATGAAGAGCAGATCATGGAGGACAAGCTCCCAAACAGTATGATCATCGCCGGAGCGGGAGCAATCGGCGTCGAATTCGCCTATGTTCTAAGTAACTACGGGGTCAGGGTAACGCTCGTTGAATTTCTTGATCGCATCGTTCCCTTAGAGGATGAGGAAGTTTCCGCCGAATTGCTTAGACAGTACAAACGCAATGGCATAGAGGTAATGGTCAAGACACGTGTGGAGAGGATAGAGGACACGGGGAGGAATGTCCGTGTCACAGTCACCAATCAGGACGGAAAACAGCAGACGCTCGAGGCCGACAGGGTCTTGCAGGCCATTGGATTCCAGGCTCGGACTCAAGGCTATGGTCTGGAAAATACTGACGTCAGGCTGACCGAACGAGGTGCGATTGATATCAACGGCAAAATGCAGACCAGCGTTCCTCACATCTATGCCATTGGCGACGTCACGGCAAAGCTGATGCTCGCGCACGTGGCTGAAGCGATGGGCATCATCGCGGCTGAAAACATTGCCGGCGTGCCGACGATCGAGCTGGACTTCGATATGATGCCGCGCGCCACATACTGCCAGCCGCAGATCGCCAGCTTCGGATACACCGAAAAACAGGCGCGCGAGCGTGGTTATGAACAACTCAACGTCGCCAAGTTCCCATTTACGGCCAACGGAAAAGCGCACGGTCTCGGCGATACTGTGGGTTTCGTCAAACTGATCAGTGACAAGCAGTATGGCGAGATTCTGGGCGCGCACCTGATCGGACCGGATGTGACCGAGCTGCTGCCGGAATTGACGCTCGCTCGATATGCGGAACTCACACCGCAGGAGATCGCCCGCAACGTGCATTCACATCCGACATTGAGCGAGGCGATCAAAGATGCCGCACACGGACTCGAAGGGCATATGATCAATCTCTAAACTGGTAATGCCTCAGTAAACAGAAGAAAATCAACACAAAGGGTCAACGGATTGCGGATTGCGGATTGCGGATTGCGGATTTGAAAAGATTTCAGCAAGTTAGGTACTCGTTCTCTTCAAATCCGCAATCCGC
>JAKEHZ010000121.1 GCA_022614735.1 Acidobacteriota bacterium
CATCGAAACTGCCCTCGCCATCATTGAATCGCAGCGGATAAAGATCGCCAGCAAGCAACTGCGCGCATCTTTTTTCGCCACCACACAACTGTCTCACGATTTCTATATCGATTTGTTGATGCGTCTCCACCAACTCAAACCGTCAGAAGGGCACGATGCCTCTGCGCTACAAGCCAACGAACGCGCACGGGCGCGCGTCCTGCTTGAGATGCTGACCGAGGCCGGCGCGGATATCAACCAGGGCATAGATGCCAGGCTGCTCGAACGCGAGCGCGCGGTTCAACAACAGATCAACGCCAGGGCCGAATACCAATTTCGTTTGCTCAGCGACAAACACACGCGAGAGCAGCGGGAGGCTGTGAAGCGCGAGCTCAATACGCTCATTGATGAGTTGCAGCAGGTCGAAGCTATCATACGCGAAACCAGCCCGCGCTATGCGGGATTGAAATATCCACAGCCGCTCAGTTTGCCGGATATTCAGCAACTGCTCGATTCAGAGACATTGTTACTTGAATATGCGCTAGGCGACGAGCGTAGTTACCTCTGGGCTGTGACGCCAACCACGATCGAGAGCTTTGAGTTGCCAAAACGCGCGGAGATCGAGGCGTTAGCGCGACAATCTTATGAACTGCTGGCAGCAGCTGAAACGAGTGCGCCAAAGCAGGCGCGCCTGGCTCAGCCGGTAGCCCGAAATCCAAAGAAGGCGAACGCTTTGAGCCGGATTTTGCTTAATCCGGTCGCCGCGCAGCTCGGTAAGAAGCGATTACTGATCGTAGCCGATGGCGCGTTGCAATACATACCGTTTGCTATTCTCCCAGAACCTGGGGCTAAACAAGGCGCCCAGCCGAAACCATTGATCATCGAACACGAAATCGTGACTCTGCCATCGGCCTCGAGTTTGTCAGTGTTGCGGCGCGAGTTTGCCGGTCGTGCTCCGGCTCCGAAAATTGCGGCAGTGATAGCCGATCCTGTCTTTGAAGCCGACGACGTGCGAATTAAAAAGAGCGGCGGGGATCTCGCAACGACAGACAACAAACAGGCAGCTCGTTCGGATAAGGGGCAGGAAGTTACCATGTCTTCTCCTGATGTCGGAGCAACCGGCGTGCAGCAGAGACTCCAAAGGTTAGTATTCAGCCGCCGCGAAGCCGAAGAGATTATTACCTTGACACCAGCCGGAACGAGCTTCAAAGCGGTCGATTTCGCGGCCAACCGCATAGCAGCCCTAAGTACAGATCTCAGTCAGTATCGGATAATCCATTTCGCTACGCACGGATTGCTCAATAGCCAATACCCGGAATTATCGGGTATTGTGCTCTCGTTAGTTGACGAAGAAGGACGTCCACAAGATGGATTTCTACGCCTGCACGATATTTATAATCTCAAGCTTGGGGCTGATCTCGTCGTGCTCAGCGCGTGTCAGACCGCGCTGGGGAAAGATGTTAAGGGCGAAGGGTTAATAGGCCTCACGCGAGGGTTTTTGTATGCGGGTGCGCCGCGCGTCGTAGCCAGTTTATGGAAAGTAGATGACCGGGCAACAGCTGAGTTGATGAAGCAATTCTATCGGCGCATGCTCGGTGAGGGTATGCGTCCGGCAGCGGCGTTGCGGCTGGCGCAGATCGCTCTGTTGCGGCAGAAGCGATGGGCCGCACCGCACTATTGGGCGGGATTTGTACTTCAGGGCGAATGGAGATAAGAAGTGTATATGGCTAATGCGCCTTCGCGGCGCAAAGGAGGTCATTGACACAAGAGGCGTTTAATCAATTCTTGCGTCGACTCAATTCTGATCGAGAATGTGCTGGGGTGGAGTATGAAACATTGCGCCTCACATTAATCGCCTTCTTCGAGCAACACGGCGGATTATCTCCCGCAGACCTCACTGATGAGACTTTTAATAGAGTTGGCAGAATACTCAGTGAAGGAAAGAAGATCGAGCACCTCAACAGTTATACACTGGCCGTGGCGCGCAATGTCTTGAGAGAGAATTATCGGAGTCCGCAACGAGGAGAGACGGCAATCGGAGAATTACTGCCGAATCAGACTCCATCGTTGAATCCGGATGAATTGCAAAAAGAGCAGGAGCGTTCGCATCAAGAAGAGTCACGGCTCGAATGTCTGAAGAAATGTTTGCAGGAACTTTCGAGCGATGATAATAAACTCATCCGTCTTTACCACGTACCCGAGGACATCCGAAGAAAAGAACAGCGAAAAAAACTCGCCGAGGAGTTGGGGATCTCGCTCAATGCGTTGAGGATTCGCATTCATCATCTCAAGGTAACGCTGAAAGTTTGTCTTAACAAATGTCTGGGAAAATTAGTTTGAGAAATAGTTTCATTTTCCTGTCACATTACTTATGAGTAGTAACGACCACAACGCACGTTCGGAAAATGAGGGGAGAATGATCGCTCAATATCTGCTAGGAGAATTGTCAGCGGAGGAAAGTGGTCGCCTGGAGGAGAGACTATTCGCCAATGAAGGATATGAACAGCTTTTGGTTGTCGAAGAGGAGTTGATCGAAGCTTATGTTCGCGGTGAGCTTAGCGCCCGCGATCGTGAGCGTTTCGAGAATCACTTTCTTACATCTCCCGCGCGGCGGGAGCGTGTCGAATTCACCAAGACTCTGTTCAAAGCCCTGGAAGAGATCACGATTGATCAAACTATGGGTGCTGCGGGTGCTGCAGGTGCTGCAGAGCCTGCTAGTGCAGTTGGGGCAGTTGGGGCAGATCTGGCTGTTCCGGAGCTCGGCGATTCGACTTCACGGTGGTCAGCGATTTTTGCCTCCCCGCGTCTGTCATTTCCCGCCTGGCGAGTTTCACTGGCAACCGCAGGGCTGATAGTGTTGATCGGAGGAGCCTGGTTGCTGGTTGAAAACCAGCGGTTACGCTCTCAATCGGAGCAACTTCGGGCCGATCTTGCGCAGGCCAGACAACAGCAAGATCAACTCGCCGAGCAGCGTGCGCGTAACGAGCAATTGGCGGTGGAACTCCGGAATGCTCGGGATCAACTCGCGCTTTCCCAAACCCCGTCGGTCCAACCGGCCGAATCACCGTCCTCCATCCTCGCCTTTTTGTTCACAGAAAATAATTCTTCGAGGGGTGGTGGTGAACGGAGGAGGCTCATAATTCCGCGTGGGGCGCAGCAAATTCAACTACAATTCCAATTCCCACAGACCGAATCGTACCGCGGCTATTTGGCATCATTGCATACGCCTGAAGGCGACCAAATCACCACGAGTCCTGCTAAACTGATCGCGCCCGCGAGAGTAGCCCTGACCTTGAAGACCAACCTTTTAAGGACGAACGATTACATCCTCACGCTCAAGGGTTTGACTGCTGCGAAGGAAGTCGAGGAGATCGCCGACTATCAATTTACTATAGAGATTACGAACCAAACGAAATAGAGGAAATACTTTTGTCATTTCATCAGTACTTAGTGGAGGCAAATCATAGGATGTACGGATAGTGGAAAGCCATATCCGTCGGTGATGGATCGGCTATGACTGTTTCAGTGTCAGGACGTTTGCCTCCATTTCCTTTACCCGTTGATATTAGGTTGATTATCGGTGGCGCTGGTTTCTCTGCCAATGCCCCTGGCTATCTGATGCGCATCCACTCTCGGTTCGCACCTCGATTAGCAGCGTCCTCAAAGCCACGAGCCGTCAGCCATAGAGTGTGTTTTCAGAAGAATTCATCCACCAAAGTGTAATACTGAATCTTTTCATTGTTTGGTCTTATCCCACAAGCATAATAGTAAATCCTCAATAAATGGTGGCAATTCACCACGGATTGACACGGGGTCGTTCCACAGTTAACCGTGGAGGGTACTTTGCCAAGCTGAAGAAGAGAAAACGGAACAAACGGAAATAACGGAACAAACGGAAAAATCCTGGAGAATTTCCGTTTGTTCCGTTATTTCCGTTTGTTCCGTTTTCTCTTCTTCCATGTTCGTTGACTTGAGCTTGCCATCGATTACTTGTTGCTCGACAATGCGACATATTTGCTACGCGGGCTTCCGGCATTCACTTCAAATTAAAGGAGCTGATCATGAAGAAAGTACTTCTGACCCTCTCGATATTCGTTTCACTCACAATGATGGCTTTGGCTCAGCTCAGAACTGGTGTGGTTCAGAGCTCGGACAGCAATCATCCAAATGACGATCCCTTCGACCGCGTGCGAGTATTCATCCAGAAGCAAATGGTCGAACGACAAGTACCTTCGATAGCTGTGGCCGTAGCGCGCGACGGCAAAATCATCTGGGAGGAGGCCTTCGGCTGGGCTGACCGCGAAAACCGTATTCAGGCCACGCCGCACACTATCTATTCGCTCGCTTCGATCTCCAAACCGATAACTGCTACAGGTCTCATGATACTAAAAGAGCGCGGGCAGATTGATCTGGATCGACCGATCAATGAGTATTTGGGAGAAGCCAAGATCAAGGTACGCGTGGGCAATGCGGCTGATTTGACTGTGCGGCGCGTCGCCAATCACACCTCCGGCTTGCCGCTGCATTACCAGTTCTTCTATGAAGACGAACCTTTCCGCGCGCCATCGCGGGATGAGACCATTCAGCGTTATGGCAACGCGGTGACTGCCCCGGGAGAAAAGTATCAGTACTCCAATCTCGGCTATGGCATTCTCGATTATGTGATTGCGCGCACGTCAGGGAAGAGTTATGCCGATTTTATGCGCACTGAAGTATTCCTGCCTCTGGGACTGACGCACATGTCGGTTGATGTCGGCCCGGGATTGGAGAAACAGCAAGCGGTTCGTTACGGGCCAGATGGATTGCCGATCCCATTCTATGGCTTCGATCATTCCGGTGGCTCAGCGATCTATGCGAGCGCGCACGATCTGGTCAGGTTCGGGATGTTTCATTTAAAGGCCCATCTGCCGGATCAAAAGGCGATCCTGACCGATCAATCGATTGACGAAATGCAAAAGCCAACGGCTGAGAGCGGAAACAACAATGGCTATGGGATAGGCTGGATCACCGGCGAATATTCGGGTAAACGGCGCAGTGTAGCGCATAGCGGTGGTATGGGGGGTGTGAGCACACTGCTGCGCTTGTTCCCGGAAGAGAAGATTTCAATTGTAGTGCTGAGCAATTCAAATTCATCGCTGCCTGGGATGGTGACGGAAGAAATCATCTCAGTGGTAGTACCGGCTGCCGCGCGCAAACCCACCCAGCCGGTACAGCCGTTCGCAGAACCGGTTTTCAAACCAACCGATCAATTGATCGGGAACTGGAAAGGGAACGTGCACACCTACAAGGGGGAAATCCCGTTCACCCTGGAGATCAAAGCTGACGGCGACATCCACACACGCCTCGGCACGCAGTTGAGAACATTGCTCAATCGCGTCGATTTCAGAGACGGATATCTCACCGGAAGTATGCTGAGCGACATCGGAACAGAAGATGCAAATCGCACGCGTTATCTTCTCACGCTATCGCTCAAGCTGCGTGGCAATGGGCTCAATGGTGCGATGACGGCGCAGTCGCAACCGGGCAAACGCGCCGGCAATGCTCTAACGCATTGGGTGGAATTGAAAAAACAATGAACTGGCTATTTGCTATATCGCACCCCGTGTTTGATCACTATGTCCACCCGCTGCAGTAGTGCGATATACCTCAACACATCGCCGCGCACTGCAATGATGTCGGCATATTTGCCTTCAGTGATCGTGCCATAATCTTTCTCGACTTTCATGGCCACGGCCGGCCAATAGGTCGCTGCGCGAATCGTCAGCATCGGATCGACGCCGAGGATATTTACCCAGGCATCCAACTCACGCCAGGTTGAAGAGCTGTGAAATTTCATCGGGATGCCGCTGTCCGTACCGATCAATTGAACGACTCCTGACTCACGAAGTTGATGAAACTTCTTTGCCAACGTGGGACGGCGGATAGGATTGAGTTGAAAGTAGCCTAAGCGGTCAGGATGAGCGATGGATTGCCGTATATCGGCGATGATATTCGGCGGTAAGCCCTCCTGCCATGCCGGATCATCCAACTGCTCGGGGTTGTCGCGGATGTATTCGTAGTTGAACAGACCTTCGATCGTCGGCGTCCAAAACAGTGGCCCCAGGCTCATCTGTGCTGTTCGTTCACGGATCATCGTAATGACATCGGGTGGGTATTCAGGCGCTGACGAGAGCCCCGTGTGTTCGAAACAATCGACGCCGGCCTGCAATCCGCGTCGAATCTCTTCGGGCCGATGCGAGTGTGCGACTACCGGCAGTTTATGTTTGTGTGCTGCGTCAACAACTACGCGCACTTCGTCCATGGTCATCTGGTCCTGGTCGATCAGTTTGATGCAATCGACTCCGGCTTCGGCCAGCTTGCGGACTTTGGCGGATGCATCGTTAACACCACTGACACCCCAGCGAAACAGCTCAGTGCCGGGATAAGGTTCGTGTTGAATGAATGGCCCCGAAACGTAGAGCGTCGGGCCGGGGATTTTGCCGGCCTTGATCGCATCGCGCACTGCGATACTCTCTTTCAAGGGCGCGCCAAGATCACGCGCGCTGGTCACACCTGCCAGGAGCAACTGTTTAGCCGATGCCGGCATGATCACCGGACCGAACATCGATGGATAGGTCTTGTCCCAGTGGGCATAATTACTGTGGCCGTTGATCATCAGATGCACATGCATATCCCACAATCCGGGCAATACGCTCATCCCCTCTGTGGAAATAACTTCGGCATCTTTCGGCACCGCGAGTATACCGACCTGGCCGATGGCCTTGATGCGTTCGCCTTCGATGATGATCACGCTGTTGCGGAGCGGCTTGCCGCCATTGCCATCGATCAATGTGCCGCCAACGAGGGCTTTGATCCTGCCTGATTGTGTAGTGGCGGCTTGAGCAATAATGGTATGTGTTTGCCGGGGCAGAGCAAAGATTGAGATCAGACCCACAGATAATACGAGAACTGTGAGGGAATGCCGTGGTGTTTTCATCGAGCTTTCCTCGGTGTCGAATTTTTCGGAATGGATTTGAGGTCTCTCTTACAATTTAATTATACCTAAACTATCCTGCCTGTGCAGGTTTTCCGGGTTGAAAATAACACTCAAAAAAGTTGCGTGTCCTCCTTTTTTCAACAAATATTGCGCTTTGAAGAGCCCAAGAGAGAATGCGAAACAAGCGAAAAGAAACGAAACAAGCGAAAATGACCC
>JAKEHZ010000015.1 GCA_022614735.1 Acidobacteriota bacterium
AGGCAAAAGGGCCAAGAATTTTGCCTTTTTTGTCCTTTTTGCCTTTTTTGTATCCCACCTTGCCTTACTATCTGAAGCCTAACTTTGAAAATGTGTCCCGATATCAGGTGATCGAGGGAAAAAACGTTCGGCAAGAGCAAGACGAGAGCAGCGATAATCGAAAGGCCGGATTCAATCGCCATCGAGCTGGTCGAGAGACAGTGAACCGCGTTTAACGCGCAGGCTTTGCGTCAACCTTCCGAAATCAGGGATTCCCTAAATTCGTGTATGGCCCGCCGTCAACCAGGATTTGAATTTGGAGGCGATAAGTGGTCGCTGATTATTCACCATCGAATGTATAATGCCGAAGGAGGATCCTAACTAATATTAATTTCGTTTGATTCGTATTCTGCCTTGCCCTGGCAAGCACCACTATAAAGACCATGAAGTTATTCGCATTACTAATCTGTCTCAGTTTCTCACCGGCCGCCTGGGCTCAATCTCAGTCTCAGGCTGAGAAACCGACCGGCAATCTCGTAGCAGGGCAGATTGAACAGCAGCAGAATCAAAAACTCGACGTCACAGTAATGGATGAAAATGGCCTGCCCGTTATCTCTGCCCAGATTTTTCTGGTGCGGGCCGAGACACAAACAGTGTTTAGAGGTGAAACGGGTAATAGCGGGCGGTTCGAGTTCACCGATCTCACTCCGGGATTGTATCGTCTCCGAGTGGAGAAAGAGGGATTCTATGCTGCAAGCTCACAGGATGTCCGAGTGGGGCAAACCGACAACGTTGAGGTGAGCCTGAATCGTGAACAGGAAATACGTGAGTCTCTAAATGTAACTCATTCACCACCAGCGATTGACCTGTCGAAGACGGCCGCCAGCGAAGAACTGAGCAGCCGGGAGATTCTCAATATCCCCTATAAGTCGAACCGCGATTACCGTGGCGTCTTGTCGTACATTCCGGGGGTGGTTAAAGATGAGACAGGACAGATACATATAAATGGCGCGGCCACGTACCAGAACTCCAATCAATTCGACGGATTCAGCATCTCTCATCCGGCGAACGGCCTGCTGGAGCTGCGCGTCAGCCCTGATGCGCTGCGATCGATTGAAGTCAAAAGCAGCCGCTACTCAGCCGAATTCGGCAAGGGCTCGGGCGGTGTTTTGAATTTGACATCCGCTATGGGTGATGACCGCTTCCGGGTCGCAGTAACCGATTTCATTCCGTCTTTTCAACTTCGCAAGGGGGTCAACCTCAACAACTGGACGCCGCGCATGACTTTTTCCGGGCCCTTGCGCAAGCAAAAAGCCTGGTTCTTCGATGCCATCGATGGTGAATATAATCTGGATATCATTCGAGAGCTTCCTTCGGACGCTGATCGAGCTGACGCCTGGCGACTGAACAATATCGCCAAGGCACAGGTAAATTTAAATCAAACGAATATCCTGACTACCAGTTTCCTCATCAATCGATATGAATCCTCCTTCTCCGGATTATCTCCGTTCAATCCGCTCGAAGCCACACGCAATCTGAGACAATCAGCCTACCTCTTCACGCTCAAGGAACAGTCCTACCGCTCACGCGGTATGTTGATCGAGCTCGGATTCGGCATCAACCAGTATCGCCTTGAGGAACGGCCGCTTGGCGACTTGCCTTATGTGATTCGACCGGGTTCGAGGACCGGAAATTATTTCAAAACCGCAGAAGGACTGGCTCGCCGCCTGCAGTGGATCGCCAATCTCACTCTGCCTACTGTTCAATGGCATGGCCGGCATGAATTCAAAATGGGAGTAGACTTTGATCGGGTTACTTTCGAGCAATACGCCGAGCGGCGACCGATCTCCATCCGGCGCGAAAACGGGACTGTCTCGCGCGAAATCATCTTCGTCGACAGCCCTCGTTTCAGCAAAAACAATTATGAAGTGAGCGGATTCGCACAGGATCGATGGTCTGTCTCTAATCAGTGGTTGGCGGAAATCGGACTCCGCCTTGATTGGGATGCGATCATTCGCCGCGCACTGATCTCTCCCCGGCTCGCGTTCACCTATTTTCCAAGGCGGAATGGCGAGACAAAGCTCTCCGCAGGGTTTGGGTTCTTCTACGATTCAACGAACCTCACCCTGGTTACTCATCATTTAACAGGGCAACGGTTTGATCTGTTCTATACCAGAGATGGAAAAACACAGAGAGGAGAAGTAGAGACTGTATTTGCTGTCAATGAGCGAGATTTGAGAGCGCCACGCTTTCTGAACTGGAGTGTTGGCGTGGAACATAAGTTACCGGCTTCTATCTATATGCGCCTGGATTTCATCGAGAGGCGAGGCAGTCGTGGATTCACATTTATTGACCTCGGTGCATTCCAGCCGGGACAGCGGAGCAGTCTCTTTGAATTAAGCAGCGCGCGGCGCGACCGGTATGATGCGGTTCAAATCAGCTTGCGCCGAAAATTCAAAGAGAGCTACACGCTCTTCCTCTCCTACACTCGATCGGCAGCCCGATCCAATGCTGTGTTTGAGATGAGTCTCGACAATCCGATCTTCAGCCAGCAGGGGGGCGGTCCGCTCCCCTGGGATGCGCCAAACCGCCTCATCTCGTGGGGCTGGATGCCGCTGATCAAGGGCTTCGAACTATCCTATGCGCTCGAATGGCGTGACGGATATCCGTTCAGTCTGGTCAACTCGGATCAACAGCTTGTGGGCCCGCCGAATTCGACTCGTTTCCCGGATTACTTCTCATTGAACCTCCATGGCGAGAAGCGATTCCGGTTGCTGGGCCGACACTGGGCGGTGCGCGCAGGCTTCAATAATATAACCAATCGCCGGAACGCGTCATCGGTCGACAATAACGTGGACTCGTCGAAGTATTTAACATACGGCGACAGCTCGAGTCGCGCGTTGGTCGGACGCATCCGGTTTCTCGGCCGAAAGTAGTCTCCCACATCGCCTAACCATCACGCTCGCGCCATCCCGGACATCGATCTCCGCTCTCAGGAGCCAAATCAAAAACAATAATTATTCTTGATTTCGACCATGCTTTCGATTAGCATGTATTCCGGAGCGTAAGGTCAGGTATGAAGAGACAAAGGCAAGCAGAACAGATGACGGTCTTGCGAGAGATGCTCGATTTGCGGGGCGCGCACTTCACGCGCCAGCGCGCAGCGGTTTTTGATTATCTCAACCGGGTCGATCATCATCCAACCGCTGAAGAGGTCTTTCTGGCAGTCAAGCAGGGGCTGCCGAGGATCAGCCTAGCCACGGTTTACAAAAATCTCGAAGCGCTGGTCGGTTGTGGCGCGGCATCGAAGCTAACCTATGGTGATGGCGCGGCGCGCTACGATGTTCGAACCGATCATCACTACCACACTCGTTGTCTGAAGTGTGGTCGAATCACCGATCTTGAGCCGGAAGCGGGCAAGCAGTTGCTCAAACTGATCAAACCGCCGAGAGGGTTCAAGGTTGAAGATTATCACCTGGAGGTTCTGGGATACTGCAAAAGCTGCAGCTAAGAAGAGGAGCGACACGGGCGTCAGTCTGTGTGGACTCTATCTGTGTGTTAATGACTAATGGGGATGAAGCTCTGTCCCACTATTTAGAAGGGGGAGAACAATATGGCAAAGCCGAAGGCATTTAAAACCAGCATAGATCTCGACGTCGAGACTCGCGAACAGATGACTACACTGCTCAATCAACAACTGGCAGATACTTTCGATCTATATAGCCAAACCAAGCAGGCGCACTGGAATGTGAAAGGCGCTCAGTTTTTTCAGCTGCATGAGTTGTTCGATAAACTCGCGGGCGGACTTCTGGAGCACGTCGACGATATCGCTGAGCGTGTAACAACGCTCGGCGGCACGGCTCTGGGTACGGCCCGCATGTCGGCGAGCTCTTCACGTCTGCCTGAATACCCGACGGATGTCGTCGGGAGCCTTGAAAGCGTTGAGACACTGGTCGCGCGGTACGCTGCCCTCGCCGCGACTACACGCGCGGCGATCGACACAGCAGACAAGGTAGGTGACATAGACACTTCTGATTTATTCACCCAGGTCTCACGCGAGCTGGACAAGTCACTGTGGTTCTTGGAGGCGCATTTGCAGGCGAAATAATAAAACTGGAAGACCGTTTCAACACAAAGGGTCAAAGGGTCAAAGGGGGATAAATGCTTCATTTTTTCTTCTTTGACCCCTAGACCCTTTGACCCTTTGACCCTTTGTGTTGAAACGGTTAGCCGTTCTCGGCGAGTTTGTTGCTGACCGTGTGAATACGCCGCATCACTTCCTGTTCATCTAATGACAAGACGTGGTGATCTTTGTAAAGCACACGCCCCGCAACCATCGTCAAAACGACGTCTCGCGCCGAACAACTGAAGATGATCGCCGTCGTCGGATCGTAGTGCGGCGTGTTTTCCGCATTCCGGAGATCGATCGCAATCAGATCAGCCTGTTTGCCAACCTCGAGCGAACCGATCTCCATCTCCATCTTCAGCGCTCGAGCTCCCTCAATCGTCATCAAACGCAGCATCTCTTCGGCTGTACATAGTGTCGCGTTCTTTTTCGCCGCGCGATGAAGCAGAGAGCAGAAGCGCGCCTCTTCGATCAGATCAGAGGAGTTGTTGCTGGCTACGCTGTCAGTGCCCAGGCCAAGACGAACACCGTCTTTTTGTAATTCGATCAATGGCGCTAAACCGTGACCGAACTTCGCATTCGATTTCGGGCAATGTGCAACACGAGCCTCATGCTCAGCCAGGAGCCTGAGGTCTTCTTCATCCAACGTCACGCAATGAATTAACAGAGGCGCTGTTTCCAGCACTCCCAGCCGATCAAAATGTCTGATCGTCGATGAGCCCGCGCTGCTGAAGTCGATCTCTCTTCTTCGCAGTGAATCGCCAAAAGCTCCGCTACCATCTCGCATCAGCTTCGTTTCATCGGCGGACTCGGCCGTGTGAATTGCAATGTCAAGTTTGCGATCAAGCGCGAATCGTGCTGCAAGTTGGTAAAGTCTGGCTGAGACAGAATATGGCGCGTGAGGTGAAATGCCCAGGCTCAATCGAGATTGCGCTTCCCTGCCCGCTCTCGCCAATGCTTCGGTGTGCGCCTCGATCTTCGCCATCAGCTCATCCAGGCTGTTCTCAGCCTGTTCAGACTTTGGCCCGAAGCACTCCTGAAAAACCACTCCCCGCTGCCCGCTTTCGATCAGAGCGGGCAGCGGCGCATCTGCGTCTGAAGTATCGGCGAGCGTAGTGATTCCTGCTTTGATAGTCTCGACGCAACCCAGTCGCGCACTCGCGAGCAGATCGTCTTTGGTCAGTCTTTCGGATTTCAGCCGAACCAGTTGAGCGATCCAGTTTTGAAAATGCGGCCCTTCAAGACGGCCCCTAAACGCCGTCAATTCGAGATGGGTGTGAATATTGATGAAGCCGGGCAATATTACAGCCTCGCCCAGATCATTTACCGGCGCCTCAGGGAAGCTGCTGCATACATCGGGAAGTGAGCCGATCGCAACCAGGCGCTCTGATTCGATGGCGATGGCGCCAAAGTTGATCATTGGAGAGGTTATCGGCAGCACCCAGCGAGCTGTCAGGATGGAGGGCATTTTTCGTTTGTTTCGTATTCTATTGATTAATTCTCGCGACGGAATCTTATCCAGTAATCACCGCGGGGGATTTCAAGGTCGATGCCTTCGTAGCGAGCCTGCAATTCTTTCTCGTTCAAGATGTGACCTTGCAGCCAGATATCTGCTGAGAGCCAACTGCCGCGTTTCAGCTCGCCCTTCAAATCAGCTCGATTGACAAGCACCTCGAGCTTGAACTTTCCGATGTCAACACTGGTCCAGATCAAATCACTGGTCGTATGCTGGTTTTTGATCTCACGCCACGAAAGGATTGCGCCAGATATAGCATAGTCGTTCTCAGCCACTTTCTTGCGCGCGTAACGCGAAGCGAGGGGAACGAAAGACGGCGTCCCACTTCTGGCATTGATCTGAGCGCGATATGCAAGTCCTGACACAGCTCCCGAGATCGGACGCTCGCGGAAATCAGTAGGATTGATTTCAGTGAGGTTCTGCAGCTCGAAGATCATCTCGGTCTCCGAATCGATCGTCATACCGTGTGCAACAGCTTCGCCATCTTCTTCATATTCGACGATCTCCCAGGGATAGAAGCTGAAGACCTGCTGCGAGCGAAATGCGGGACGACAGTCGGCATAAAACAAGCCCTCTTTCGACTCATAAAGCACGGTCCAAACCTCCAGCCCCGCCCCGAGACTCCAACAGCAACCGTGTAAAACGCCTTGCGAGCGCCGAGCCTTGCTGAGCGTTCCGCGCTGGTGAGCTTCTTCGGCCAACGCCTGGTACGAAGCTTCATCAGTGACTTTGAATCCGATTGCGGTGAATGGCTCACTCATAGTTTCAATGCTGAGCGCTGAGTGCCTTCTGACGAGCAATTGCGAATCACTACCGCGCTTGAGTTAGATACTCACTTCTTTTTTCTCAATCGCGTGATCCTCTCGACAAAAGTTGTATTCGGGGGGGCAAACTGTCGAAAACCGCGAATATTTCGCGCAGGGCCATGTTTAGGAGGTTGATTACTGCGCACCATCTCTGCGAAAAGATCAACGTCATAGTCGCATTCGCGCGACATCTCTTCGCGAATGGCGTGCAATTCTTCTAGAAATCTTGGACGTTGATACATATCACAATTCACTCACGAGGAACTCCGGCGTGACAATTTCCGGGACGAAGAATCCTGCCGCAGTATTGAAAAGCTTGATACGGGCCTGTCGATGAACATTGGCAAGATAACCGAAATTCCAGGTCACCAGATAATCGATTTTATGAAATGACGCGAGCGCAACGTGCAGAGCATCACCCAGATATTTTCTCTGGAAAATGCCGCGCGCAATATAACCATCAGCCAGGATCGCCGCTTCTTCCGTGACCTCCACTTGTGGCAATCCGCGAATCAATGAGAGATAGCTGTGGCGATATGGCTCGCGTGTGCGTTCCAGCTCTCGTTCGACGAGCGGCGAGATAAATGCCCGATAATTTTTCAATTCGTGCTCCCACCAGCGGATCGTCAGGTCACGGCGGAACGATTCGCCTTTGTCCAGATACGCGCCAATGACCGATGTTTCCAGGTAGATACTTGTGGTCATAAATCTTCAATTGGCGGTAGTTGGTAGTCGGTAGTCGGTAGTCGGTAGTCGGTTCGCAGTTCAAGATGAAACTGTCAATCTCGAACTGCGAACCGACTACCGACTACCGACTACCGACTACCGCCACCATCTACTGTTTCCCTTCTGCAACCGAGATCGCTGCGCTCTGGGGAGTGAGCCGGAATTGATAACGCCGCAGATCGAGCACGACCCGAAAATGCGAGAGATAATCTCCGCCCAGAATTCCGTGCTGCTCGAAACCTGAGGTCTCATTGACTGCGTCGAGATCAAGAATCAATGCCCGCGCATTCGTCTTCTTCAAACCATTAACAGTGAGCGTTGAAAGCCCGAGGGCTTCGGCTCCATCCTCGATTCCGGCTGCGCCGATGACGCGATACTTCTGACCCGGCAGCTTCAACCCCTCCAGCTGATGGCGCTTGACCGATGCTTTGGAGACCACGCTCACAGTCGCGCCTGTATCAATGATGAAGTTGAGTGGCCGATCCAACGAATGGAGATGTGTTTCCGCGCTCGCCAGACCACCGCTCGTACTTCGAATCGGTATTTCAATGCTCTCGGTGATTCCGGTCGCCGCTGGCGCTACCGGTTTATTCGTGCCAGCCCCAGTTTTGAGCGCATCGGGGTTCAGGATATCAACTCTGGCCGGATCGGGTTTAACCTGTTCCTCTCGGATGGGTGTGCGATCGAGCGTCATTTGCCTGCTCTGATAATCGAGCGTCACTGCATAATTTGCGAGCACAGACAGACCGATGTAACCATCAGCTCGTTCCTCCTCCGTTGCGTCCTGAGAGCTGTGGACGGTGCGGATATAAACCGGGACCGCTTCAATCTTTGCCTCTCCGATCATGATCGAATCGAGCAGGCCATAGGTGATCGGAAATGTCCCGCTTCCGCCGATTGCGCGAGCATTGCCCCCACGCGCGACAGCCTTAATCCCCAAACGCTCGGCAGCCTTGTCCGAAATGACAGAGAGGCTCGCTCCGGTATCTACGACAAAGCGCAGTGTCCCCTTGCCGTTGACCAATACTTTGACGAACGGACGATGGTTGACCAGAGAGAATGTAACGCTCGTCATCTCCTTTCCGCCTGTCCGATGAATCTTGGTTGAACCGAGATATCGGTAAAAATCGATGAGGCCGCGAATGCGCGCGCGCCTCTCAGCATCGGTCTTCGGCGAGACATCGAGAAAGCGCTGGTAGGCGTCGGCCGCTTCACCGTAATACTCAAGCCGAGAACAAGCGCGGGCGAGTGATATGTAGTAATCCGGTTCCATCGGATCGAGTTGGACAGCTCGTTTCAACCACTCGTAAGCGGTGCGACTCCGATTCTCGAAGTACTCAACCTCTGCCAGTCCGGCGATGGCGAGTGATTCACGATTATTGAATTTAACGGCAGTGTAGAGCGCCTCAATGGAATTGCGGAATTCGCCCGAACGCAAGAGAGCCGTCCCGAGCAGCGCATGCGCCCGAGCGTTGAGCGGGTCTGCTGAAATGACCTGCGCCGCCTCCTCAAATGATTCCTGCGTTTTGCTCTGTTTGATCAGGGCAAAACTCAATCCCAGGCGCGCGTCCTTATCATTCCGGTCGCGCTCAATCAACTGTCGATAAATCTTTTCAGCCTCTCCAAAATTTGCCCGGCGCAGTTCTTTCTCAGCACGCTTGAGCGCTTTGCCTCGCGATTCCGCGAATACAACTGCCGTCTGACAAACCATCGCGAGCGTTAACAAGAGCAACAGTAGCCGGAGAGTATTTTTCATAGAACACCTCATAACCAGGGGGTTGCGGATTGCGGATTGCGGATTGCGGATTTTTTAACTGCAGAAACCGAGTTAAACCCGAAGTTCGGATGCGACAAATCCGCAATCCGCAACCCGCAAACCATAATCCGCAATTTCATTTTAATATCTCGCCAGTTTTGTTCGACCAGAGCAGGAGATCAAGTTCGTCGAAATTGATTTTAATATCGTCAGCAAATTTTCTCATGTTCTCTTCAACAATGAGATACTTTTTTTTCGTCATGGGCGGGTTAGGCGAGTCAATTACATCGTATTCGTACAGAGTGCGCAGGATGTGTTTGTCAAGTATCGCGTAACCACAATAGCCGATGTTTCGCAGGAAATGACTTGCTTCCTTATAACCGATTCCTTTGATGCCAGGATTGCGGGCGAAAAAATCCCGTCGCGCTTCCATGTCATGGTCAAATGATGCGAGTTTTTCGCGCAAATGCAAGCCACAGTCGTTCCTCAAATAATTTCGGGTGTGTACGATGTAGCCGGAACGGGCGCGCGGATAACGATGTGTTCCGACAAGCAGGGTCATCAGTCGTCGATGATTCCCCTTGAGCAAACAGCGCCGGACCCGCTCGATCGAGTTCAAGCCCATTCTCGCGCTAGCGCCCGCAGTGAATATGCAAAAGACCAACTCTTCGAATAATCGAGCATCGTCACCGGCACGTCCGATATCGGCGAACTCCGTCAGTCGCGCGCGAATAGTCATCCGCTTTTCACAATAGCTGTTCCGCAAGTCATCGATTTTCCTATCCATTGTCTGTGTCAGGACGGTGCCATTCCAAGGCAAAGAGAGAATACGAAACATACGAAATATACGAAACATACGAAAAATTTAGACTTTTTCGTTTGTTTCGTTTATTCGTTTGTTTCGTATTCTCTCTTCATCTTTCCGATATCGCAACCCACGATTCCACCTTGTTTCGTTTTCTCGCTTTTTATGCAATCATCACGATCGATCCGCACATCCCCAAAATTCATGAGGTCAAATGATGAAGAAAAACGAGAGCCGTCATTCGCGCCGGGACTTCATCGCCGCCGCAGGAGGGGCAGGAGCCGCCATCGGACTTAGCCAGTTACTCTCAAACGATTTCGAGCTCGCGTTCGCCCAAAATGTGATCAAAGGCAAAGAGAGGTTGATCGTCCGCTCAATGCGTCCCGAGGACCTCGAGACTCCGGTCCGCTTACTCAACACATGGATTACGCCCAACGATCTATTCTACGTACGCCATCACTCATATGCTGCGACGCCCGACGAAAAAGCTGCGAAAGAATGGTCAGTCAAAATTGACGGTGAAGTCGAACGCCAGCTCATGATTTCACTCGATGAATTGAAGAGGATGGAGCGAGCAACAGTCACAGTCACTCTCGAATGCGCAGGCAATGGACGCGCATTCTACGATCCGCCCGTCGCGGGCATTCAGTGGGAAAAAGGCGCGGTCGGCACCGCGCGGTGGACCGGCGCGCGTCTGGCCGAGGTCCTGAAGAAAGCCGGTCTGAAGTCAACCGGCAAGTATGTTGCGCTCGACGGCGCGGACAAACCTGTCGGCAAGATGCCCGATTTCGTTCGCAACGTGCCGATAGAAAAGGCGCTGCACGCCGACACGATTCTGGCTTACGAAATGAATGGCGAGCCGCTACCCACGCTGCACGGATTCCCTCTGCGGGCAATTGTGCCGGGATGGGAAGGAGCCTACGCAGTCAAATGGCTCAATCACATCCAGGTGATCGAGAGTGAGTATGATGGGTTCTTCGTCAAGACGGCATATCGTTATCCGAATAAGCGCGTCGCTCCGGGTGCAGCAGTTGATCCGAAAGATATGGTTCCCCTCACCGGATTGATCGTTAAGTCATTCATCAATTCGCCGCTCGAAGGCGCGGTGCTCAAAACCGGGAAATTTCGTTTGGCGGGATTTGCCTGGGCCGGAGAAGCGACCATTGCGAAGGTCGATGTATCGATCGACAACGGCAGTACATGGGCGCCGGCCCGACTCGGCAAAGAGCGTGAGCGTTACGCGTGGCAATCGTTCGAGCACGAACTCAATATTACAGCGCCGGGTTCCTACTTGATAATGTCGCGGGCAACCGATGACAAAGGCAACATGCAGCCCGTCGCTCCACAGTGGAATCCATCAGGCTATCTCTGGAATGTGATCGATAAGGTGAGGATAAATGTCGAAGGGGCGTAGCACACGGAAAATCAAACTCTCATTGGTTCTGATGGCGATAAGCGTCAATGGCTTATTTGCCGCTCGAGCTGTGAACCAGGAACTGCCCGAAGGCAAAGGCGTCGAGATTGCACGGAACAAATGCCTCTCATGTCACGAAGCCGATTTGATCAAACAACAGCGGCTCTCTCGCCAGGGGTGGACGCGCGAGGTTGAGAAGATGATCCGCTGGGGTGCTCCTGTGACTGAGACAGAAAAAGAAGCACTGATCGAATACCTGGCAGTAAGCTTTGGCACGAAACCATCTGAGGCCAACCCTTCCCCGACCACGAACGAAAGTCGCGGCAAAGAGATTTTCGAGAATAAATGCGTCGTCTGCCACGAAGCCGATCTGACCCACCAGCAGCGACTATCACGGCAGGGATGGACGCGCGAGGTCGAAAAGATGATCCGCTGGGGAGCCATAGTCACAGACGACGAAAAAGAATTGCTGATCGATTATCTGTTCAAAAACTATGGGCCGAAGAGATAACGAAAAACAGTTTTCAGTTTTCAGTTTTCCTGATCCGGCCGGATTTTGTGGGTAGTGAGTGAATCCCAGCCCCAGAGGGGCGAAATGTTTATAGTTGATACGTGGAATTGGATTTCAAGCCCCAGCGGGGCGACATCCGACTGCACAGATGCCGCTCCTGACGGAGCTTGAACGATCTACTTCAAGACAAACTATAAACATTTCGCCCCTCTGGGGCTGCACCCACAAAATCCGGCCGGGTCAGCAGTTTTCAGTTTTCAGTTTTCAGCTGGGGCGAAATATGGCTGAAAACTGAAAACTGAAAACTGTTTTTACCTCTGCGACCTCTCTCTCACTATTTTTACCTCAGCGCTTCGCGGATAGCGCCGTAGTAACTCACGATACGCACTGCCATCGTAACTGATTCGATCCTCCGTCTCATCGTAATCGAACGTCACACCAAGGCGGTTGTACCGATCCAACCCGACGTAGTTGAGAAAGTAATAGCGCCTCTCCAATCCCCCACTCGATTCCTCATCACCGATTCTTCGTTTCGCATCCCTCGTCAGACGCTCAGCCGCGCGTTCAGCCGCTTCACCCAAAATTAGCAGAGCGCGCGGGGCGAATTTTGTTGCGCGGAATTCATCGGCGCACAGTCGCGCCAGCTTTACCTTCGTGAAATCGTCCCTGGTCTCTCCGATCAACATCATCAAGCGCTCAGCGTCCGCGATACGGCCGGGCCGCACTACAGCATCTGCCAGAACCCAGCCCTGAGTGTTGCGAGAGATCGCGACTTTTAGAAACCGCGCGCCAGATTTGTTCCTCACATCACCGAGAATGCCCACCACCCGGCCTCGCCGAAGACGTTGCACAAGCGCCGCCTTGAGGTCTGGTTGTTTGCGTAATGCCGATAGCCCTTCATCGAAAACTATCGCGTGCTGACCCGGCACCAAGACTTTGCGCTTCGCGTGTACGGGGACACAAAATGGAACACCAATAATGAGAATGATTACCACCAATCGTAAAGACACACATGGAATAAGATATTTTCCAGTCATAGAGGTCTCTCCTTTTGGGGTGGCCGAGGATTATTTGATTGCGGATTGCGGATTGCGGATTGCGGATTTGTCGCTTCCGCACTTCGTTTTAACTCGGTATCTGCAGATAAAAAATCCGCAATCCGCAATCCGCAATCCGCAATCTGTAATCTATTTGGATCGCTTGCGACGAAGTGTCAAACTGAAGTTGGAAAAGTCGCAACCGTAGCGTTGCTCCTGTTCTAGGATGGCCGTGAGATAGTCGAAAATGATCAAGCCTTTGCCCGGTGAAGCGGCAACTAAATGCTCGGTGAAAAACTGGTGCGGAATGCTCCTGCGGTTTTTTTCATCGCGCCAGCGGGCCAGCACCTGAATCGGTAGAAAGTAGACTTCATCGTACTTGCTGAACTCGACGAGGAACCCGGCAACTGCGCCGAAGCGCGCAGTCCTCTCTAGAAACGTAATCTGATGCGCGTGCAGATTATCAAAATCGAGCGCATCGCGCCGGGTCGTTTTGGCGTCGTAAAGGATCGCCCGTCCGTCGGGAGCAAGCACGCCGCCGTAATCAGGCTCGGCTTTCGATTCAGGGACAAAGCGCCGCCAGTCAGTCACTTTGTGTTCTCTGACCAGACGAGCCAGGTCACTGGAATCAATGCGCGCCTGTGATTCGTTGGACGATAGATCAATCGGTGGGAGTGCCAGCCCGCGGCGTGACTCGCCCCGGGCTATCAGATATTTTCCGGGAATCGCTTTTCGTGTAATACAGGCGCGCCCCTGTCGTTCGTAGGCTTCATTGGTCCGATTGATCGCTTCCTGAAAACCGCTGCCTGTATCTGCTCCGCGCCTTTTCATAAATCAGTTGGCAGTTGGCAATTGGCAGTTGGCAGTTCGCGGTTCAAAATTCACAGTTCATAAGGAATTCACTTCTACAAAATAAACTGCGAACTGCGAACCGCGAACTGCCAACTGCCAACTGCCAACTGCCAACTGCTGTTAGGCTTGCTGCTCCATGACGGCATCATCAAGCTCGAAGTTGGCAGAGACGCTCTGAACGTCTTCTTGATCATCGAGCGCTTCATAAAGTTTAAGCATCTGCGTTGCTGCACCGCCTTCGAGCTTGAGCGTGTTCTGTGGGATCATGGTGATCTCTGCCGACATCGGCTCAATACCCGCACCTTTGAACTTCTCGAGCACGGCGTGAAAATCATCCGGCGCAGTGAGGATTTGATAGGTCTCTCCGAAATTCTGCAGATCCTCAGCGCCTGCATCGAGCGCAACTTCCATCATCTCATCTTCGCCTTTGACCGTTGCGTCAACAATAACCTGCCCCTTCTTAGTGAACATCCATGCGACCGAGCCCGATTCGCCGAGATTGCCGCCATGTTTTGAAAAGATGTGGCGGAGCTCTGAAACCGTGCGGTTGCGGTTGTCTGTGGTCGTCTGGACCATAATCGCGACACCACCGGGGCCATAACCTTCATACGTCACCTCTTCGTAGTGAGTACCTTCGAGCTCGCCCGTACCGCGTTTGATCGCGCGATCAATCGTATCGTTCGGCATATTGGCAGCTTTGGCGTCAAAAACGGCCTTGCGCAGACGCGGGTTTTGATTCGGATCACCGCTGCCGCCGCTGCGCGCAGCTATCGTGATCTCCTTAATCAATTTGGTGAAAAGCTTGCCGCGCCTGGCATCGAGCGCGCCTTTCTTGTGTTTAATCGAATGCCATTTTGAATGCCCTGACATAACTGGTACCTCAAATGCGGGAAGATGTTCTGGAAAGCAGGCCGCAAATATAGCATGTTGGTCAAGAAATCGTAAATTGTGATTGAGCTTGACTGATTTCTTCTTGAGGCTCACGATGCTCATATGGCCGCGACACCTTACGAGAAGACCCTGGAACGCGCGCTCAAGCTGCTTTCATACAAACCGCGGAGCGTTGCGGAATTGCGCGAAAGATTGCTCGAGAAGGAATGGGCCGATGAAACAACGGTCGATCAAGTGATCGCACGGCTCCGGGAACTGGGATACCTCAATGACGAGCAATTTGCGCTGAGTTATGCGACCTCGCGTCTGAATACCAAACCGCTTGGCCGGACACGATTGCGCCGCGATCTGCAGCGCAAGAAGCTCCCCACACAGACCGTCGAAAATACGCTTGACGAAGCTTACAATATGCAAAGTGAAGAGGATTTAATCGAACGCGCCATCGATAAACGCCTGCGTCTGAAAGGCCCCCCTTCGACACGCCAGGAGTCGAAGAAGCTCTTTGATTACCTGATACGCCGGGGCTTCAGCTACGATCTCGTGCTGTGCAAACTGCGTGAGATCGGCACTCGGATTGAGCTCAATGATGAATATGAGTAAATGCAAATCTGGCTCTGATCTCATCTAATTAATCCGGGTGAGTTATCAAAAGCAACATTCTTAGCTATACTCTTCATCAGAAGCGCGGCGACCACCAGGCCGCAGGAGGAGATTGAGATGAAAAAGAGTCAAATGCTTTTTATTTTTGTTGTCTGCCTGCTTGGCTCACTCTGGACTGTTTCCGCCCAGGATAGGAACAAGCCGAGAGAGGTGACGTTACAGACAAATACACAAACATCGAGCAAGTCGTTCACACCTGACGAAGTCATACGCCGTTTCACGACGAAGGAGACCGAATTGCGCGAGGTTTGGAAAGAATTTTCATACCTGCAGGAATCGAAGCTCCAGGTGCTTGGCCCGGCCAACACCATCTCAGGGGAGTTTTATCAGGTTTCAGAGTTTGTCTTCAACGATGCAGGCAAACGAATCGAGCGCATTCTCAAAGCCCCTCAGTCAACACTCGATCAAGCCGGGTTGACGATGACTCAGGAAGATAAGAATGCATTCATCAACCTTCAACCATTCGCGTTGGCCGCTGAAGACCTGCCGAATTACAACGTCAACTTTGTCGGCAAAGAGAAAGTTGACGAGTTGGACACTTTTGTTTTCGATGTGATCCCGAAAGTTATGTCCAATACACGTGAACTGGATAAAATGCGCAAACAGAAAATCGAAGGCAAGTTCTTTCAGGGTCGCATCTGGGTTGACGATCAGGATTTACAAATAGTGAAAACGGCAGGCAAGGTAGTTCCCGAGTTCGAGCAACGATTTCCTAAATTTGAAACCTACCGTGAAAATATTGACGGCCGTTACTGGTTCCCGACCTACACCTATGGCGATGACAATCTCGAATTTGACCGCTTCCGCGTCCATGTACGAATGGTGATCAAATACAAGAACTATCGCCAGTTCCAGTCGGACGTGAAGATCACTGGCGTCGATGAGATCGTTGATGATCCAAAGAAACCGGAAGAACAGAACAAGAGTGGGAGCGCTCAAAGCAAGCCTGGCGAAGTAAAAAAGGAAGAGGGTAAGAAAGAAGACCCGAGTAAATCTAAACCGCAGCGTCCGCGCCCATAGGGAAACCGGAACAAACGGAAAATTTGGCAAGTTTCACTGAAAGCTGAAGCTAGTTAACAAATTCAACACAAAGGGTCAAAGAATCAAAGGGTCAAAGGGGAATAATGCTTGATTTATTTCTACTTTGACCCTTTGACCCTTTGACCCTTTGACCCTTTGTGTTGAAACCGTTAGCCGGAAGATGTAACTTGCCAAATATTCACCCCTTTTCGTTTGTTTCGTATTCTCTTCCCCTCCCACAAAATAACCACCAACAAACAGAAGGAGGTAATGATTGACACGGCCGCGCCGATTTTCAATGAGCGTGGCTGATAGATAAGCTCTATCCTGTGCTTCCCTGCTGTAAGCGCAAGCCCACGCAGATCGTAATTCACACGGATCAATTCCGCCGCCTTACCGTCAACCTCCGCCTTCCAACCTGGAAATGCTATTTCACTCAAAACCAGTACTGAAGGTTCCGCGTTCTCCGCTTCGATCTGAATCCGCCTCGCGCTGCGCTTGAGTATCTTCACCGGCGCGACTTGAGTGAACTTCTCGTCTCCGGCATTTTTTATAAGATTTTTATCCAATTTCGCTGCTGTCTCATGATCGACCAGCACAGCTGTTCGAGGGTCGAAGTCGCGATCACCTGTGCTCGCAACTTCTCCCCGGATCAGTTTGAGCTGATCGCCCTCGTAGGCTACTTTGGCTCGACGCACCAGCCAGGCGCGTGGCAATAGAGTCAAATTCTCGAAGATGCGAAATTCACGATAAGGCTCAGCCTGGCTCCGCTCCTCAACCTCACGCCAGCGCATCGTATCATTTAATGCGGCCCCCGCAGGCTTTTGGAAGATAGTTGGGGGAACGAACAGATAGCGCACGTTGAGAATATCAAGCGTGCGATCCCGAGCTTCGAGTATAGTCTCGAGATGGCTGCGCCCCGCCTCATCGATCCCGCTGAAGTTTTTGTAACGCTCATTGAGCAGCGGGTCATAGCCTGTCGCCATCTCGTGCCCATAAAACCAGAGCGGGCTGAACTCTCCCGTCACCGGATCCAGCATCACGTGATACCGTATCGGGTCTTGCTCGCTTTGCTTTGCAGCCAGGGAGACGGGCATTGCCCCTCCGATAAGCGTTTCCGGTCTCAATGGGTAGTTGATTGGAGCGAATGCCGCGTAGAGATTGAAATCTATCAGTGACAAAATCAGCAAAGGCCAGTACCAGCGTCCGCGTCGTTGTGAGCCTACCAATAGAAACAAAGCCAAACACCCGCACGCGGCAAAAATCATCGGGAGATAGAATTCCGCCCCCGCCGCCTGCAAAAAGCCGCCCGGCATCTTATCCATATCGGGAAGCCGGCGGATGATCGCCTCGGCCAAATTTTTTCGCCAGAGAACAAATCCTCCGACAGCACAACACAACGAAAGGAGAACTAATGCGATGGTCTTCACGCAACGCGCGAGCGCCCGCTCTTCTTCCCGCAGCAAACGATCAATCGAATATCCCGCCAGCACTGCTACTGCCAGCGCCACCTCCATCCAATGACGATTCGGACTGCGGAAGTGGCTGATCAATGGGAGATGATAGAGCAGTTGAGAAAGCGGCCCCGTATATTTGCCAAGCGAGAGAACCACGCCTGCAATCGCAACAACACTCCAGAAGATGCCAATTCGATAGCGACTGCGCCAGGCAAAGACTGCTCCGGCTAACGCCAGAGCGAGAGCCGGCACACCCAGATAAATCTGCGCTTCATTGTGGTGCCAGTAAACGCCCCAATATGGAAGCTGATAGATTGTCTTCCCCGAACCATGAAAAAACGGGAAGAGAGTTGTCATCAATGAAATTGGATGCAGTGAATGCAGGGTGAAGAGTTCATAGGGCCAGAGCTGGCGCACCGATAGTCTGGCTACCTCATAGGCTGGAATGAGCTGCACCGAAGCCAGGGCTGCGCCGCCGATAAACATCAATGTGAACTGTATGAGGAAGCGCAGGCTATTGCGGATTGCGGATTGCGGATTGCGGATTGCGGGTTTAATTGCGGTATGGCTCATATCAATCCGCAATCCGCTATCCGCCATCCGCAATCTGAAGACGGCGTAGGCGCTCGCAAGTAGTGATGAGTAGATCAGCGGTTGCGCGTGTGCCGCGAAGATCTGCCAGGCGATAATCAGAGCGCCCGCCGCTACATCACGCCATCTCCTCCGTTGATAGAGCGTTTCAACAGAGTAAAGCACAAGCGGCGTGAGTGCTACGACGTGAAGAAAGCCCGGATAAAGCGTGCGTCCGACGGCAAAGCCACTCAAGGCATAAATCACTGCCGCAAGGACGCTCGCTCTTCGCTTGAATCCCAATCTTCGCGTGTAACCGAAGGTCGAAAGCAGAGAGAGGGCGAAACTCGCTTCCAGAGACAGCGTCACTGCGCGCGAACTCGTTTCGATCAGGTAAATCCAGTTGAGCGGATCGAGCACACCCGATTCCCACTGGGCGAAGAATGGCGTCCCGCTGTAAAAATACGGCGTCCACAATGGCAGATTTCCAGCTTTGATCTGTTCGGAGAAGAATTTGTAGGCCGGAAAGAACCAGAAGTCTGTGTCCTGATCTCCTAAGGTAAGCCAGCCCAGCGTCTCACGCCAGAAGAAAATCGGCGGCAAAAATATCAACAAAATGATGCAGGCAAGAGTGGCAGTGTGTGGGTTCGACGTGTTGAGAATACGAAACAAACGAGATGCTGAGCTTTTTTCGTTTGTTTCGTTTATTTCGCCAATTCTTTTTGCTTCGTATTCTCCCTTCATCTTGCGGTGGCGGTTAATTCGGTGCGGGAAGCTTCCAATCCGGTCTCGATTGCGGATCGCCCAAGTCGATGATGCGGAACAGCGATCCATCCCTAGAGATATACACGGTACGGAAGAGGTTTTCCAGAGTGGGTCTTGGTATCGGATAGATCGTCAACCATACCATATACCGAACTGGTATTCTCTTCCAGGTCTCCCATCTGAGTTCAGGGTCAGAAAGACCAACCGTCTTGTGCCCTGTGAATAATGTTACCAGCGCGGGGTTAGTAGAGACGATGACGTCTGTCTTTTTGGCCACCTGTTCGAGGCGTCCGAAAAGCAACTCGGCCTCTGCAAATTTGGCATTCCATATCGGTTTTTCTATCGATGAAGTGTCATTTAAAGCGATTATCCTACCGATATTTCCGTAGAGGTGAATCGCGATCATCACGATCAGCGCCGCGTGTACTAATCCCCATCCAACCTGCGATCTGCCTTTTGTGATCCGCTGCCGGATGAAACTCTGTGTGCTGCGTAAGCCAATTAAAAAATAGAAGACGAAGAATTGAGCCATCGGTAGGACATAACGGAAGGTTTCAAATGGCCAGAGAACTATGATTCCGATCATCATCGGGATAGCGATCTCTGTGAAAGTCAACCTTTCACGTGCCGCGGAAATAAATCCGATGATCATAAAAACTGCCAGGAGGAAAGAAAACCAAATGGTATCTCCGTATTTAACAAATCCTTCTTTGGCCAATTTTTCAGCTTCTTGATAAGGATTTCTGAGCGCCTCGAAAATTACGGTCAATAGTATCCGCGAAACATCTCTACCCAAAATCCCGGTGGTGTTATCAAAAACCCTTCGGGGAAGTCCGCTGGCAGAGATTTCGCCGGATGCCGGATCTCCCGCAAGACGCTGCCAGAACTGAATGCCGTAAGGCAGCACCATATTGCCGCCCTGCTCGAGTTGCTGCTCCGGCGTCGGCGTGTGGATTCGTGTGTAGATCATCCATGGCCCGCTGAAGAGCGCCGCGGCAATTGAGAAAATAATCGCCGATCGAATCAAACGCTCTTTCAAAAAATAGAAGAAGACTGCTGCGATCAGAGCGATCGCGATCGACCGAACCAGGAAGGTGTAAGAAGCCATAGCTGCCGAGAGTAGCGCATAAATCCATGCGCGCGAAGTTTGCCGCGCTTCTTTACATTTCTCGGTTACCACCACAGTGAGCATAAAAAAGAGCATAAAGACGCAATCCGACATGACCGTGGATGAGGCAAGGAAAACCAATGCGGGACAAAGTGTCGTTGCGACGGCTATACCCAGAGCCACCGAAGCGGGCAGCTGGCGAACGCGGAGAAAGTAACGATAAGTGAGGATACCGACGAATATCATCGCCATCATTGAAACGGACTTCAGTAACCAGAGATTGCCGGGGAAGTCCGGCGAGATGCGGTAGAAGAGTGAGAGCAGTAAGGGAAATCCGGGGGGGTAGAGAGGCAAAATCCCCTGAGTCGGAGAGTTTATCAGCGTATAGCCCTGGCCTGTTGCCAGAGCTTTTGCTAACAGCACATACCACGCATCGTCAATCATCATCCCAACCACACGGTCGAGACGCAAGAAATAGATTGCAGTCACGACAACCAGGCTGATGACGCTTAAGATTTTCATCCGGTCCAAGGGTTTTCGTGCAGTGAGCCCCTCACCCGTCCCTGGCGATATTTCCGAATCATTTGTGATGGCGGTATTATCGGTTTCGCTGGCCATGACAGTTTCCTCGCTGAGCTGAAGAGAGAAAACGAAACCAACTAAATAAACCTTAGCGGGTGAGTTTCATTCATGCGCCGTAATGACTAAAGTCCAAGAGAGAAC
>JAKEHZ010000122.1 GCA_022614735.1 Acidobacteriota bacterium
AACCCCTCAATCCCAAAACCGCAATCCGCAATCAGTACAGCTTCTGCATCAGATATGTTGCGAGTTGTGAGATCTGTACACGCTCCTGCTGCATCGTATCGCGGTCACGCACGGTGACAGTATCCTTAAGCTCAGATCCTTTCTCACCGAGCGTCTCGAAATCGACAGTGATGCAGAATGGCGTGCCAATCTCGTCCTGGCGGCGGTAGAGTTTGCCGATCGCCCCGGTGTCGTCGTAAACAGCGCGCATGAGCGGCTGCAGATCGCGCTTGATCTGCCTGGCGATTTCGACAATACGCGGTTCGTTCTTCTTGAGCGGGAAGACGGCGACCTTGACTGGCGCGAGTTGGGGATGGAGCTTCAGCACTACGCGCGTATGCTCGTCACAGAGCCTGGCAGCAATCTGACGGACTTTTTTCAAAAGCTCAACGCGCTCAGCGCCCGGCAGGCCACATGCGTCTTCGACGCTGAGCAGAGACGCAGGCAATCCTGCTTCGGCTTTCGCCAGGGCCTCGTTGATCGAGCGAAGTTGATCCGCTGTCGGAGCATCTGCCTTTGATTCACCTTTTTGCGCGAGCTTTACTGATTCAGCAATCTTTTTGTCAATGTTCTTGCGCGCGGCGGCAATCGCCTCTCGCAAGGCGTTCAAGTCTTCAGCTTTCGGCTCGTTCACGAGCTCTTCATTGTAAGCTTCACAGAGGAAAGCAAGCGTTGCTCGCGTCGGACCTGCAGAAGGCTCGATCACGTGTGGGATATAGCGAGCGCCCTTCTTGCCGGTTGCCGGATCAACATATTGATCATCGAAATAATCGAGTTTTGTCGTGCTGTCAGTGTTCTTTTGCAGCTTCAGACGAACGAGGTCTTCTCCGGGCACATCTCTGCTGTGTGCTGAAAGGTCGTAATCCTGGCGATTGGCGATGCCTTCGAGCTCGCTGAAACCCAGGGAGCCGGGGAAGAGGTATTCGATATCAACCGTCGCCTTGGCATAATGCGCCAGCTCTTGCGGTGTCTGATCGCGTTTGCGCAAACGTTCCGGTGCTATTCCCAGGTTGACGTACCAATCGAACCTTTGGGCTATCCATTCTTGATGCAATTCGACGTCGGTTTTTTCACCGGGCTGCAGGTATTGCGGCGGTTTGCAGAAGTATTCGATCTCCATCTGCTCGAATTCGCGAGTACGGAAGGTGAAATTGCCGGGTGTGATTTCATTGCGGAAAACTTTCCCGATCTGCGCAATGCCAAAAGGCAGCTTGCGACGCATCGTCTGCTGCACGTTGAGGAAATTGACGAAGATGCCCTGTGCCGTCTCGGGGCGCAGGTAAGCGATGTTCTCTTCGCTTTCAACAGGGCCGACTATTGTTTTGAACATCTGGTTGAAATTGCGCGGCTCGGTCAGATTGGTAGACCCACAATTTGGGCACTTTTTGTCATTGAGATGATCGGCTCGATGCCGTGATTTGCAATCACGGCAATCTACGAGAGGATCGGTAAAGGTCGCTTCGTGACCTGAGTACTTCCAGACCAGACGGTTCATCAGAATCGCCGCATCCAGACCCTCCATATCGTCGCGCTCGTAAACGACGGAGCGCCACCACGCGCGCATGACGTTGTTCTTTAATTCGACGCCCAGTGGGCCGTAATCCCAGGCCGAGGCGATGCCGCCGTATATTTCCGAATTGGCAAAGATGAAGCCGCGCCTTTTGCAAAGGCTGACGATCTTTTCCATGCTTGGTGCTGCCATTGTCGTTACTGAAACCTTTCGATCAACCGATATGATTTTTGTGCGGGATGAATCGCGGGCACAAAAAAGAAGCCTGGATATTAGCAGAGCGCCCTTCGTTGCGCAATTTGGCAAATCAGGCTGCTGATGGCAGAATATTCCTCACCCTCTTGTTAACCGCGGTCTATCCTAAATTGCCGGTAATAGAGAAATTTGTGAAGATGACAAGAACAGCCCTTCCGAAAATCATCGTCATAGTTGCATTGGTTGGAATAGCAGGTTGGCGGGCGATTGGACACCCAGCGTATATGAACCTTTATGCTGCTGATCCGCGCTCCATGCAGGATTTGCGGACCAACTGTGCTATCTGCCACGATCCGAACGGTCGCGCGAGTGATGCGAATTTCCTGAGCGATTTCGCGCGCGATTTCAAAGCGAACCGTTATCGCATCAACGAAAAGATGCGACAGCGTTTTCCGAACTTGTTCAGTGCCTCAGATCAGCCCGTGTCAGGTATAACGGCCGACACGGTCAGTCTCACAACATCGCAGGTTGTCGTCAACGTGACAGTCACCAACGTGCGCGGAAAATATGTAACCAATCTGGACCGCGAGGCTTTTATCCTGCTCGAGGACGACAGGGAACAGGAAGTAGTGGATTTCCTGGGCGATGAGACGCCGATGGCCGTCGCCGTCGTGCTCGACACTTCCGGCAGCGTGATCGAGAAGGATATGAACCGTTATCGCAACTCCACTCTCGATCTGGCCAATCGTCTGCGCCCTACCGATGTCATCGCAGTCTACACTTTCGACCAGGATGGTGTGCGCAAGATCCGCGACTACTCGTCAACGGTACAGGGGCTTAAGCCTCTGCTCAAAGAACTGAAAGGCCAGGGGAAGACGCCGCTCTACGACGCGATTCTGACGGCAAGCGCGGAGTTGAGGGAGAGGCCGGAGCGGCGGCGTGCCTTGATATTGATCTCTGATGGCGCAGACAGCGCGAGCACTACGACACTGCGTGAAGTCGAACGGAGGACGTTTTTGGCCGGCACTTCGGTCTACGCAATCGACCTGGTGAACACCGAAAAGAGCTCACGCCGTTCGGTGGATAGACAGGCCGCGGCGCAAACCCTCAGACAGATAGCGCAGGAGAGTGGCGGACGTTACATTACAACCGAAGGCGGATTCTTCCTCCTGCCGAGTCGAATGAAGCTTAAACGCATCTTCAGCGATTTGATTGACGAATTGCACAGTCAGTACACGATCACTTACGAGCCTGGTAATGCTCGCCGTCTGGGGCGATGGCGTACGATACGAGTGAATCTGGAACAGGCGGATTTGAACGCGCGAACACGGCTAGGTTACCGCGAAGGCGTTGAATGAGCTTGAGCATCAATTTTTTCCTGGATTGGAGCGAGTATTTCGAGGCGCAGGAGTTTTTTCGCCAGAGCCGTTATAACATCGTGCCGGAAAAAGTTATCGGCGGCGTATTGATGACACTCAGTGCGCTCTGGTTTTTCCTGGATGATCTGAGCCTTTTTGCCGCAATCGGATTAGTGGCTGGAATGATCATTGTCCTCGGCACTCCTCATCTTCGACGTTGGGCTTCCATGCGCAAATGGAAGCGCGAACCGCTTTATCAAAGGGAGCATGCAGTCTCGTTCAGCGAGGAAGGCGTATATTTTTTAATGGGACATGTTGAATCGAATCTGGATTGGAAGTATTACCAGCAGGTGCTCGAGAGCCCGGATGGTTTTTTGCTGATTTATGGCAAAGATGCATTCAATCTCTTTCCGAAGCGCGCATTCCCAAGCGAGGACATGATCACTGCGTTCCGGGCGCTGGCTACTTCCAAGCTAAACGAGAATACATAACTATGGGATTTTGTGGTTGTGGAATGAAGAGGGAAAACGGAACAAACGAAAAAGATGCTATAGCCTTTAAGAAAAACATTTATCATTTATCATTTGATATTTGTCATTTGTCATTGAAGAAGAGCGGCTTCTTCAATGACAAATGACAAATATCAAATGATAAATGATAAATGTTTTTCTTAAAGGCTATAGATGCTAGGACGCTCACCTAGCATCCAGCATATAGCATCTTCGATGAAAACGATCTCATAATGGTATGGCCAATAATCTCTGTCCTGCACAACTCCGAGCTTTTGATTCACTCATAAACACGCTGGCGATAGGGAATGTTTTTGTGCTTTATGGCGGCGTCGGCTCGGGTAAATCGACGGTGCTGCGCGAAGTGCACAGCAAAACCGGCGGCGTGTTTTTAAATATGAAGGACCTTATTGATGCAATGCGTCATCAGCATCCTCTCGCCCTGGAAGAGAATTTTGAGCGGATGATTATGAAGGCGCTTGTATCGCACGAGATAGTGATTCTGGATGATTTCCATCTGTTGAATAATGTCATCTGCTGTTATGGCGGTTATCCGCGCACAGGATTTTTGAACGCGCCGTTGACGACAATCTGTTTGTATGCTTCAGAAGCGCAGAAGAAACTCATCTTCGGCAGCAACAGCAGAATTCCAGGACCGCTTGACCAGCGTGCTTTCAACACAAGCATAAGCGAATTCAGTTCTGCCGATTACGAGTTTCTATGCCGCCATTACCTCTCTCCTGAAGGAGCAGGTAAGCTGGATTACGAAAAGGTCTATCGTTTTGCGCCGAAACTAAACGCACACCAGCTCAAAGGAGCATGTTTATGGATTCGGCAAGGCCAGGATACGGATACGGCAAACTTCATCGAATATCTGCGCACACAGCATCTGGTGAGCAACGTGGATTTGGGTGAGGTGCAGGCGGTCGATCTGCACGACCTGAAAGGTGTAGACGACGTTATCCAGAGTCTGGAAGCCAATATCATTCTGCCGCTGGAAAATGATGAGCTGGCGGCTGAACTGAATCTCAAGCCGAAGCGGGGGGTTTTGCTGGCAGGACCGCCAGGTACGGGAAAAACGACGATTGGTCGCGCGCTGGCTCATAGATTGAAGAGCAAGTTCTTCTTGATTGATGGGACGTTCATCTCAGGTATGGGAGATTTCTATATCCGCGTTCACCAGATCTTTGAAACAGCCAAGCAAAATGCGCCTTCCATTATTTTCATTGATGACAGCGATGTGATTTTTGAGAGCGGCGAGGAGATGGGGCTTTATCGCTACCTGCTGACAATGCTCGACGGTTTGGAGAGCCAGAGCGCCGGACGTGTGTGCGTAATGATGACGGCCATGGACGTGGGAAATCTGCCTCCGGCGATGGTTCGTTCGGGGCGCATTGAGCTATGGTTGGAGATGCAGCTGCCGAATGAGGAAGCGCGAGCCGCGATCGTTTCAGAGCACGTAGGCCAACTGCCCGTGGCTTTAGCCCATATAGATCTGCCACAGATCGTCTCTGCGACAGAAGGCTTTACGGGCGCTGACTTGAAGCGGCTGATCGAGGACGGAAAGATGCTTTATGCTTACGATAAAGCCCAGGGCCGCGATCTGCGCACACCAACCGGGTATATGCTCTCCGCTGTTGAAACGGTCCGCAATAACAAACAGCGATATCTCGAGGCCGAGGCTCGCGCAAGGCTGCAACGTCCATCTCGCCCTCCCTGGTTTGGGGCGGTGGCGGTTGATTTCTCAGCCGGCGTT
>JAKEHZ010000123.1 GCA_022614735.1 Acidobacteriota bacterium
CCAATAAATGTGATTGACGTTTTTTATGCCATGATTGGAAAGATCGTATGAGCTCGGATTCCATCCTGATTGCTCTGCCATGGTGCTCCTTTGATGAACTAGGTCAGACTTGGTTTAACCAATTTGTGATTAAAATTGATTAAAGCGCGGAGGTGGCCGCGCTGTGAGGGTATTTAAACATTTGTCGCACGATAACGAAAGCCAAAAAGAATCAGCTTGTCGAGGCGCATCAGAGGTCGATGGTTGTTATCTGTTTCTCTGATGTCTGACCGGACAATGCCGCGCGCATTTCGGGTGAAACACTTAACCACTTCGCCCGCCAGATAAAGATCGTTGCTATGACGATCACTACCGTCACCGCTATGCCGCCCTCGCAGCCATAGCTGCCCCCTGTCAGCCAGACTGGGTTTTCACTGGTAGAAACAAAGATCGGATGCTGGGGAACTGTCAATCCACTCACTGGCAGGCCGAAAAAGGCTCCCATCATCCAGTTCCAGGAGAAATGAAGTGATGTTGGAAGCCAGAGGCTGCGCGTTTTCAAATAAGCCAGAGAGAGCCAGATGCCGGCCAGAGCCGTGTTAGCTGTCGAAAGAAAGGTGCTGTTCGGATTTTCCCAATGGCTGATGCCAAAAAGCAGAGCAAAGAGCAGAATCGGTACAAACGTTGGAACGCTACGCAGCAACGTTTGAAACGGGTAGCCGCGATAGATCAGCTCTTCAAATGCGCCTGCTAAGATTAACAGGAGGAGCGCGCCAAGAGTCTCGTGAGCAACTGTCTGCAGGCCGGAGTAGTCGATTGCGCCTCCTCGCCACCAGAACGGGTTTGGCGTCACTCGTGTTCCACCTCCAGCAAATTGCAACCCGGCGACGACAGCTATCATAGAAGCTCCTATCAGGCATCCCGTGAGGACATCACGCCACCAGCCGCGGTGAAATGCAAAACCGAGCGAAGCCAGCTTTAAACGGTCAAGGAAGCGCAGGCAGAGCCACGCTATCAGAAGAGTCCAGCCAATATAGGCCACGAAAAGAGTAATTAACGGGAAGCTGACATCGAAGACAGCCCCATCCTGAGGATGATCGGCGCGCGCGAGCAAGAGCAAAAACAACTGTGGAGATAGCGCGCTGAAAATGAGCATGCGCCATCCGCTGCGCAGCAGCTTCGTTTGCGGATTGATAAAAGCAGTAGCCAGGTTCATATTCGATCGTCACGACTGAAAAGACGTCAGAGAGAATACGAAACAACCGAAAATAACGAAACAGAGAAAACGGAACAAACGGAAATAACGGAACAAACGGAACTTTAAACTTCTTTCCGTTTGTTCCGTTATTTCCGTTTGTTCCGTTTTCTCTGTTCGTCTGTTTCGTTATTTTCGGTTGTTTCGTATTCTCCCTTCTGCTCTGCTAGAATTTCACAATGTCTGCGTCCAAACGCTCATCTGTGCAAACACCTACTGGAGATGCCAAACGCCGGCTCAGTCGTCGCCGCGCGCGCATTGTCGTTTTGGCATTGGTGACAGCTCTGTTATGTGCGCTGCTCTTTGTCCAGGTAGCCTTCGACATTCTGCCTTGGCTGCGCCCGTCTTCTGTGAGCGAGACTTTAAGCCTCTATGTTCTCTCGACCATCAACTTCCTCGCATTTGTCGCCCTCTTGATGGTGCTGGTGCGCAATATCATCAAGTTGCGCCGCGAGAGGTTGCAAAAAAAGCTGGGAGCGCGCTTCAAGACGAGGCTTGTGGTCTTTTTCATCGCGCTTTCTCTGCTGCCGGTTACATTCCTTTTTTTCGCCACAACCGTCTGGATCAATCGAAGCATCGACAAGTGGTTCAGTCTGCCCGGTGATCAGATGCTGACTAATGCTATTTATATGGAGTCATCCTATGTCAAGGGCGAGCTGGAAGGGCTGAATCGTCTCGCTGTCACACTCACCAGGCTTGTAGCACAGACGCAGGATGAGCAACTGGCAGCTCTCCTCGCCACCGAGGTTGACACCCAGCGGCTATTACTGGCGCATCTTTACAGCAAGGACGGCCATCTCGTCGCACAGGGATCAGCAGTCGACCCGAATGGGCTTGGAACTAAATTCCGCAAAGCAATACAGCAAGCCCGTTTCAAAGCCATCCAGGGAGAGACTTTTAATGCGGAGGTGCTAGATGATCAAATCAAATCAATTTATCTGGTCTCCGCAGTTCCTGTTTCAGCCGGTCGCAGTGGTGCGTTCATCATCGCGCAACAGGTGCCGGTGAACTACGCCGAGAGCGTCAACCAGATCAGAAAGTTCGAGAGCAGATACGAGTCGCTCAAAGGCGAGCGGAAGTGGCTCAGAAACACTTCGATGCAGACGCTCGCCTTGATTACGCTGCTGGTGCTCTTCATTGCCTTCTGGCTTGCGCTCTATGTTGCGCGCAGTATCGCCGACCCCGTGCAGCAGATGGCAGAAGCAACCGAGCGGATCAAAAGAGGCGATCTGAGTTACCGCACTGGTGTTGTCGGGGACGATGAGCTCGCCGCTCTTGCGCTCTCGTTCAACGAGATGACGGCCGAGCTGGCGGAAAACCGCCATCGACTCGAACAATCGGCAGATGATCTCCAGCAGAGCAATGCAGCGCTAGACGAACGCAGGCGTTACATCGAAGCGATTCTGCAGAGTCTGTCCGCGGGCGTAATCTCCCTCGATGAGAACGCGAATGTGACGACGATCAATGAAGCGGCGTTGAGGCTTTTACGGATTGAAGGGACGCCGGTAACGGGAGTGGCGCTTGAGAGGCTTCTGGCTGAAGACCAACGCGAAGATCTGCGCCGGATGATCCTGCGCGCGGCGCGTCTGCGGTCGGTCACGCGCGAGGTCCATTTCAAGCTCGCCAACCAGATCGAACTCGATGCGGCAGTGACGGTCACTGCGCTGCAAGACCCTCGTGGTCAATCACGCGGAGCAGTGATTGTGATCGAGGATTTAACCGAATTGATCGAAGCGCAACGACGGGCGGCCTGGAGCGAGGTCGCGCGGCGGATGGCGCACGAAATCAAAAACCCGCTCACGCCGATCCGGCTTTCGGCTGAGCGCCTGGCCAAGAATTTGATCGGGGACGCAAATGGTAAAGGCGGGAGCGACGGCCTGAGTGAGCGTCAGACGCAGATAGTTCGCGAATGCACGTCGATGATTGGTGCGGAGGTCGCGACATTGCAGCTCATGGTTGATGAGTTTTCAAGCTTCGCGCGCCTGCCGAACGCAAAGATCGAGATCACATCGCTCAACGAAGTCGTGGAAAACACGCTCAAGCTTTATGACGAACGGCTGAACGGCATTCGGCTGGAAAGCAATCTGGCTTCTGCGCTCTCTCCTGTCTTGATCGACTGCGAGCAAATCAAGCGAGCGCTCGTTAACCTGATCGACAATGCGGCGGAAGCTCTGGCGGATGTTGCTAACGAGAGGGGCATTGATGGCTCAAAACCTCACATTACTGTCAGCACACACGAAATTGCCGAACGTGAGACCGTCGAATTGATTGTCGCTGATTCGGGGCCCGGTATCCCGCCCGAAGACCGCGAGCACATCTTCGATCCGTATTTTTCCACACGGAAACGCGGCACCGGGCTCGGGCTGGCAATCGTCAGCCGCATTGTGGCAGAGCATCAGGGGCGCATTCGTGTCCAGGATAATTCACCTCGCGGTGCGCGATTCATCGTCGAATTGCCAACCGCCAAAACGATTGATAGTTAATAAAAATCTACCGCCAAGACGCCAAGGTCGCCAAGAGAGGTCAAATTTGCTTTTTTCTTCGCGCTCTTGGCGTCTTGGCGGTCAGAACCAGCTAAAAATTTAATGGCTCACTCAATCCTCATTGTTGATGACGAACCCGGCATTCGCCAGTCACTGACCGGTGTGCTCGAGGATGAAGGATTCATTGTTGCATCGGTCGCGAACGGTGAAGATTGCCTGCAGGCATTTGAGAAAAGACTCTACACCTGCGTGCTGCTCGACGTCTGGCTGCCGGGAATCGATGGGATTGAAACGCTGGAACGATTGAAAGCCAACTATCCTGACGTTGGCGTGGTGATGATCTCCGGTCACGGTCGGATCGAGACTGCCGTGCGCGCGACGAAGCTCGGAGCGTTCGACTTCATCGAAAAACCACTCTCGCTCGAGAAGACTATCCTTGCGGTCAAGAATGCGATCCGCCAGCGCGAGCTGGAAGCAACCAACTCAGACCTGCAGGCCAAGCTCGAAAAAAGTTATGTCATGATCGGTAATTCTGTGCCGATGCGCGCCCTCCGCCAGCAAATCGCTTATGCCGCGCCGACCAATGGCCGTGTGCTGATTTACGGTGATTCGGGCACAGGAAAGGAACTGGTGGCACGCGCGCTACACGCACAAAGCATGCGCTCTTTGCCGCCATTCATCGAATTCAATTGCGCGGCTATCCCGGAGGAACTGATTGAGTCGGAACTGTTTGGCCACGTCAAAGGCGCATTCACTGGCGCCACTCAAGCAAAACGCGGCAAGTTCGAACGCGCTGACGGCGCCACACTTTTCCTCGATGAAGTTGGTGATATGAGCCTCAAGACCCAGTCGAAAGTTTTGCGTGTGCTTGAGGAGCAACGCTTTGAGCCCGTCGGTTCAGAGACATCCGTCAACGTTGATGTGCGCGTCATTGCGGCGACCAACAAACGTCTTGAAGCTGAGATTGAAAGTGGAGCTTTTCGCGCAGACCTTTTCTACCGCCTAAACGTCATCCCCTTTGAAATCCCACTATTGCGCGAGCGGCTGGAAGACATTCCCTTGCTCGTCGAACATTTCAATCTGGAGTTTTCTCTCGCTCACAGACGCGCCCCGAAAGAGTTCAAGCCTCCGGCAATTGAGCGAATGCAGAACTATGCCTGGCCGGGAAATGTGCGCGAACTGCGCAACACAGTCGAGCGAGTGATCATTATGCACTCGCGCAATCAAGTTGAAGCTGATGATCTGCCAATCCTCAGCGGCGAAGCCACGCCTGCCTCGAGTTATAACTTCGATTCTTACCGCGAAGCCGCCGAAACTTACGAACGAGAATATATACTCCGCAAACTCGCCGAAACTGAAGGTAATATCACCCGCACGGCCGAAATAATGGGCATCGACCGCAGCCATCTCTATCGCCGCATGAAAGCCCTGGGCATTAACCGAGTTTAATTTCAGAAAGCACCGTCATCTCACCTAAGTCCGGGTCGAACCGCTTGCATTTACTTAGTGTATTTTGTACACTTCACTCATCGTGTATTAGATACACTAAGTCAGCTGGGATGAAACGAAGGGGGAGATAAATGACTGTAGATTTGAAAACTATTCATGGCACAGGGCAGAGCGGTACGGCAGCCATGTCGGCTCCCGCCACGGCATTGGAGGGAGGCGGCGTCAAACCGATTGAGGATTATCTCAATCTCGGTGAGGCTGAGCTTTACGACCGGATCGTGGATGCTAAGAGAAAACTCGGGCGACGATTAGTGGTCCTGGGGCATCACTATCAGCGTGACGACGTGATTTGCCATGCTGATATAACGGGCGACTCATTCAAGCTTGCGCGGCTGGCTTCAGAGCGACACGAAGCGGAATACATCGTTTTCTGCGGCGTGCATTTTATGGCTGAGTCGGCGGATATACTGAGCGCAGATCATCAGCGGGTGATCTTGCCGGATCTGGCTGCGGGCTGCTCGATGGCCGATATGGCTCAGCTCGAGCAGGTGGAGACGGCATGGGAGCAGTTGCAGGAGCTGGGAATCAATTCGATGATGCCGATCACCTATATGAACTCCGCTGCGAACATCAAGGCATTTTGCGGACGCCGGGATGGTGTTGTCTGCACATCTTCGAATGCTGTGCCTCTTTTTGATTGGGCATTGCGGGAGCGCGAGAAGTTGTTCTTTTTCCCCGACGAGCATCTGGGGCGCAATACGGGCGTGAAATTCGGCATTCCGCTCGATCAGATGGTGGTCTGGGATCCGCGTCTGGATTTGGGCGGGAACACACCCGAGAAGTTGATCGATGCGCGCATCATTCTCTGGAGAGGGTTCTGCTCGGTGCACGGCCGTTTCCTGCCACGTCATGTCGATGAGCGTCGCGCAGAATATCCCGGAATCAAAATTCTGGTGCATCCCGAATGCCGGTATGAAGTCGTCACAAAATCGGACCTCAACGGCTCGACTGAGTTCATAATCAAGACGATTGCTGAAGCTGAGGCGGGCAGCAAGTGGGCTGTGGGAACGGAACTGAATCTGGTCAATCGTCTGGCGAAACGGCATCCTGATAAGTTCGTGACGTTGCTTGCGCCGGATCTGTGCATGTGCGCGACGATGTTCCGGATTGCGCCGGAAAATCTGCTGTGGTCGCTCGAAAATCTGGTCGAAGGCCGGATCGTCAACCGGATCGAGGTCGATGAAGATACGGCGAAATGGGCCAGAGTCTCGCTCGACAGAATGTTGGCGATTCAGTGACATTGCTATCTCTCTTTAGTTCGCCATAGAAATTCTACGAAGAGAAAAGCGAAGACCAGATCGACAAGCGCAGGTGAAAAGGCAGTAAAGGAAATTTGTCCGCTGAAATAGGATACGGCGTAGATAATGAAGAAGAGCGACTTGGAGAGCGCACCGAGCCAGGCAAAATCCCGAAAGCGTTTTTGATTGACGGCAATAAGCGCATAACCAATCCCCCAGGTCGTCACGCTCGAAGCAAACGATCGCGCCAGCAACCGCGCAGCCGTATCATTGATCTCCAATCGCGCGAGCAGAAAATCCGGATTGAAGATGAGCATTATAGCCGCGCAAAAATTCCACGCGGCAGCGATGCCGAACAACAGCCGATCGTAAATTATTCGCGCTGTGATCATCCTCGACACAGAACGAAAACGTCCTCACCTTCTACCTTGACCTCGTAAGCCTGTACGTGCAGCGAGGGAACCGTCACGCATTCGCCCGTCCGCAAAATGAAATCAAAGCAATGCCAGGGACAGAACACCTTGCCGGCTTCGAGAAACCCTTCGCTTAACGGAGCACCGCGGTGCGGGCATAGATCGTCGATTGCGTAAAACTCACCATTGAAATGGAAGATTGCAATTTCGTTATCTCCAATCTCGACCTTTTTGCCGGAGCCGGGCGCTATTTCGTCAACGGTGGCGACTTTGTGGTAACGCCTTTCCTCAATATTTTGTGAAGGTGATTTCATCATGTTGCGCTGCAAGGAGAGCAGAAGAGAGAAAACGAAACAAGCGAAATAAGCGAAACAAGCGAAAATTTCTCAGATTTTTCGCTTATTTCGCTTGTTTCGTTTTCTCTCTTTTTTTACTCTTGCTCTATTCGACAATCTGACAGAGAATAAGCCGCCATCCTAAAAGGCCATCCCTACACGGCTTGCCATTTGCCGTGCAAATCAAACCAAAAATCGATCCATTCAATTGGAGGAAAAACTATGAAGAAAATCATTTTGTTTATACTCAGCTTTCTCCTGCTATCCACCCCGGCCACCCTCGCCGAGAGCGGGCAATCAACCGATACGATGATCAAGAAGGAGACGACTCCGAAGGCCAAAAAAGAGAAGGCTCCGAAGAGCGACACTGAAGTACAGAAGTGCATCATGGATAAATTCTCTAATTCGGAGAAGCTCAGACCGCAGGGCTTCAGCGTAACGGTAAGCAATGGCGAAGCGACGCTCACAGGCAATGCTCAGAATGCGGGCAGCAAAGGCGCTGCGACTCGCATTGCCCAGAGCTGCGGCGCCAAAAGCGTGGATAACAACATCACTGCTCCGGCTATTCCCAGACCGAAGAAGTCTGATTCTGAGAAGAAGAGCTAGGCTGGTTTTGAAGGCCTGAAAACTACGGGAGGGGCTCCCACCTGGTTTTGTGAGTGGGTGCGCCTCCCTTTTTATTTATCATCTCTCGGCCAGGTCAATAACCGGGAAGGCAAGATTAATCTCCGCTCTTGCTCTATTGGCAAACATGGCAAAGAATATGCACAAACACATCCGCGGTCATACATTGACCGTGACTTTGAATATCAATCTAGCTCTTCAATAGGAGGAAAATTTTCTATGAAGAAAATGTTGTCGTTGATCAGCGGTCTTGTCCTCTTCACAGCCCTGTGTCTCACCGCAGGTGCTCAGGTGGACACAGTCAAAAAGGCTGGGGCCAAGACCGCAGATACCACAAAGAAAGCGGCGGAGAAGACCGCCGATACAACCAAGAAGGCGGCAGAAAAGACTGCCGACGCCACCAAGAGCGCAGCTCAGGAGGTGAAAAAGACTGTAGCCCCGAAGACTGACGCCGAGATTCTGAAGTGCACTACAGATGCATTTGCGGCCTCGGCGAAGCTCAAGGGACTCAACCTCACCGCGACAGTGGCTAACGGTGAAGCGACCTTGGCCGGTGATGGGAAGAGTAGTGGTAATAAGAACGCAGCGGCCAGCGCCGCCAAAAAATGCGGGGCGAAGAAGGTGACCAATAACATCACCATTCCTGCTCCTCCTCCTCCTCCTCCTAAACCGACCGAGAAGAAACCCGAGCCTGCGAAGAAGCCCTGAGGTTTTCTTCGAGGCTTCAGCTCAGTGGGAGGACGCCGCTTCCGATTCCGAAGAGCGGTGGCTCTCCCATCAAGCCTTTGACTCTCGAAGCCGGCTGAGGATCATCTCGAACTCCGGCCGGCCTCGCAACACATCCAGGTCGGGATCCGAAGCCAGCGTCTCACCCTCACTATACCCTCCTGCAACAGCACGATTGACCCATTCCAATGCTTGATCAGTCCTGCCTGCACGGGCATGAGCGCATCCCACGTTGTAGGCGAGATGGGGGCCGCCTCCGCGCTCGATCGCCAGCATTCCGGCTTCCGCTGAGATGTCGTATTCACCAGCTTGAAAAGCTGTGGCCTGCATCAGCGCGTACAAACCCGTCGCATATTCGGCGAGACTCGGATCCGCGATCAAAGGCATTGCCTCCTGAAAACGTTGGGCGAGGATCAATGCATAGGCGAGCATCATGCCCAACTCCCGCATTTGAGATGTCTGGTATGCATGTTCAATCAGCGGCAGAGCGCGCGGCCATTCTTCCGGTTCGAAGCCCATGAGGGCTTGCTGCGCCGCCTTCGGTCCATAGACGGCCTGCAGGCGAATCAATTCCTTTTTCGCCTCCTCCAGGTCGTTTTCCAGGATGAGCCCCTGAACCATAAGCCGCTGCGCTTCATATTTCACCGAGTCGGAACCGGCGGACTGCAAAATTTCTTGCGCCTGTCGCACAACTGCGGCCCCGTCTCTCTTCTTGAACGATTCCTGTGCCTGCTCGAGTGGCGAGCGCAAGCGCCGGTCTCGGTACGATTGAATTTGTTGATAGAGCGCGCTCCCATTGATCCAGGCAAACAAGCCCATGAGAATTGCCACCATGTACCAACTCGCCGAGAATGCCCAGATAGCGAGGCTCGCTGCCACGGCTAATGAGAGTGTGCGCGAAATCAATCCGCCTGTCTTCTTCGTCACCCATTCCTCGATGCTGCCAACCACATGGCCGCCATCCAGCGGCAGCACAGGCAGCAGATTGAAGATTCCCCATCCCCAGTTGACAAACAGCAGATCGAGGTAAACCTGGCGGTTGAACGGCGAGGCTTGCGCATCCGGAAAAAAGGTACCCAACAGGAAGACGAGTCCTCCAAAGAGAAAACCTGCAAACGGCCCGGCCAGACTGATCGCTATGTTTTGTTGCGGAGAAACTCTCCTGTCATCGTTCCACGAGGTCAAACCTCCCATGGCGTACAACTGGATTTGTGGCGAGAGGCCGAAAGCGCGACAGGCAAAGGCGTGTCCAAACTCGTGCACCAGGATGGAAATGAAAATCACCACCACCCATTCAATCAGGAATATCGGCGCGCTGAGCCTGCTGCTTGCCAGCAACGCTCCGATCACCAGGAAGGAGAGATCGATTTTTACCGGGATTCCGAATATTTTCATCTTAAGCTCTTGCGATCAATCTTGCCGCGGTCATTTTTCGGCAAACTATCAACGAACACAACGCGGCGCGGATACTTGTGCAATGCCAGACGCAATTTCACAAACTCCTGTATCTCGCGCGCTATCTCGTCGCCATTAGTAAAAGTCTCCTTGAGCACGATAAAGGCTTTGGTCTTTGTCAATCCATCTTCATCCTGGAAACCGATGACGGCGCATTCCTGCACAGCTTCGTGTTCGAGGAGGCAATTCTCGACTTCGGTCGGTGAAACGAAGACGCCGCTCACCTTGAGCATCTCATCAGTTCGCCCGCCGTACCAGAAATAGCCATCGGCATCGCGCGTGAATTGATCTCCGGTTGTACACCAGTCACCGGCAAAGGTGCTCTTTGATTTTTCGTGCGCCTGCCAGTAACAGAGCGCCGCCGAATCCCCTTTGACGCGCAGCGTTCCCATCTCTCCATCGGGCAGCGCCTTTCCTTGTGGACCGATGATTTGAGCTTCATACCCGGGTACGATTTTGCCCAGGCATCCCGGCTTCACGTCTCCCAAACGATTGGAAATGTAGATGTGAAACATTTCGGCCGAACCGACACCGTCGAGGATTTCCACCCCGAAGGTATCTCTCCATCGGCGATACAATTCCGGCGGCAAAGCTTCACCCGCCGAGATGCATACTCGCAGACAGCTCAGATCGTGTTTGCCCGCACCGGGCACGTTGAGCAGGGCATTGATCATCGTCGGTACGTTCGTCAACACAGTTGGCCGATAGCGTTCGATCATTTCAAATATCTTCTCCGGCGTCGATCGTTCCGAGAATAACGCCGTCTCTGCGCCTACAGCGAATGGGAAGAGCAAATTGGTTCCCGTCGCGTAACCGAAGAAGAGCTTGGGCACCGAGACCGTCACATCATCTTCGCGCATCTGCAATATCTGTTTGGCATAGCATTCGGTATTGTAAGGCAGATCGTGTTGTAAATGGACGGCGGCTTTAGGCTTGCCGGTCGAGCCTGATGTGAAAAGCCAGATAGCCGGATCATCGCAGTGCGTATCGGCAATCATGAGTTCATCCGGCATCTGTAGCGCGAGCGTTTCGTAGTGCGGATATCCGTTCCCATCGCTGCCCACGACCAGGACGTTTTTTAGATAACGCGCGTGATCGAGAACTGGCCGCAAGTGTTCAACCAGCGATTCGTGAACGATGAAGACTTTGGCGCGTGTGTAATCCAGGTAGTATGCATATTCGTCGGCGGGCAGCAGGGGATTGACCATTGCGATCACTGCCCCAATTTTGGCTACACCAAACCAGCAGGCGATAAACTGCGGGCAATCGGGCAAAGCGAACAGCACGCGGTCTTCGCTGCCGGCGCCAAGTTCGCGCAGCAGATGACCGGCCCGATTCGCCTCTTTCACGACATCAGAATAGGTCCATCGCTCATCTTCGAAACGCAGGCAGACTTTGTCACCTCGCCCGGCGACGAGGTTGTGGTCGAGGAAATACTCGGCCATGTTGAATCGCTCGGGGAATGTCACCATCTAGGAATCCTCAGAAAATAGACAGGATTTGCAGGATTTATCAGGATTTTGTGAATTGGGTTCAATCTTGAAAAATCCTGTAAATCCTGTCTGAATTTTCATTGTTTCGTATTCTCATTCGATCTCACTACTGCACTCTCGGGCAAATGCGCGATTCCTTCCATCTCGATCATCGCCTCCGGATTGAACAGGCCCTTAACCTCAAACAAAGCCATTGCCGGGTAGTAACGACCAAAATAGGCGCGATAAATTTCGCCCATCGCCTTTAAATGCGCGCGATAAGCATCACGATCAGTAACATAGATGTTGAGCTTGACAATGTCCTGCAAACTGCCGCCTGCCGTTTCGACCACGGCCTTGAGATTCTTCAGCACCTGTTCATACTGAGCGGCGATGTCGCCCGGGTGTAAGAGCACGCCCTCTGCATTGCTGGCATCCTGACCGGCCAGTAAGAGTAATCGCCCGCCTTCAATCGCAATGGCATGACTGAAGCCGCGCGGCGTGGCCAGTTCGGGCGGATTGATGATCTGTCTGTTATTCATCGTCCTGAGAACTCCGGTGTTTTTTTGTTTTTGAATGCCTCGAAGAATCGCCGGTGATCTTCCCCCATTAACAACAGCGCCTGGGCCTGGGCTTCGGCTTCAATAGCCGAGGCCAGATCCATATTCCACTCGTTGTTGATCATCGTCTTCGTCATTGCCAGTGCCAGTGCCGGGCCTTTCGCCAACGATGTGGCCCATTCGCACGCCGCCGGTATTAACTCGTCGTGCGGCGCGACACGATTCACAAGACCATATCGTTCCGCGACTGCTGCATCGATGGTCTCCCCGAACATCAACAACTCAGTCGCTCTGCCTTGTCCGACGACACGCGGAAGCAAATATGCCGCGCCCATATCGGCGCCGGTCAATCCAACTTTGGTGAAAAGAAATGAGAACTTCGCCAGCTCCGATGCAATGCGCAAATCAGCAGCGAGCGCAATCACCGCACCCGCTCCCGCCGCCATGCCATTCACTGCGGCGATGATCGGTTTATCGAGAGCCCGCATATTCTGAATCAGCGCGCCGGTCATACGCGCAAACTCCAGGTGCTCGCGCATGTCGCGCTCTAACAACTCGCCGATAATCTTATGCACATCGCCGCCCGCGCAGAAAGCTTTGCCGGCGCCAGTAATGATTACTACCTTAACCGCCGTATCGCGCCGCAATTCAGCCATCAGATCGCGTAATTGCGCGTAAATCTCAAACGTCAGGGCGTTGAGCACGTCGGGACGGTTGAAGGTGATCGTCGCTATGCTATCTTGTATTTCGTAGAGAAAATCGTAGCTCATAATCGGAATCAGGAGAGAATACGAAACAAACGAAAATAACGAAACAAACTGATGTCATGACACATTTTTAAAGTCAGGTTTGAGAACAGAAGGTAAGATGGAATACAAAAAGGGCAAAAAGGGCAAAAAAGGCAAGAGGGCCAAGAATTTTTGTCTTTTTTGCTCTCTTTGCCTTTTTTGTATTCCAATTTCATTCCCGTAAAAGAGCCTTGCTTAGTAAAAGTGTCCCGACATCAGCGAAACAAACGAAAAAATTTAGTCTTTTTCATTTGTTTCGTATTCTCTCATCCACTGAGGCGCAATCAACCGCCTCTTGCCATCGTCGCTCTTGGTGATACCGGGCTCATCCAGGTTCACCCGATCCCACAGTTTGCATGTAACCTGCTTGTGCATCTGATCGAGTCCCTCGCAATAGTTCGTATAGTTGCAGCGCCGCACTTCGTCACCTCGTCCACTGCTGACTTTCAAAAACCAGTCAGGATCGGCCAGCGATCCGCGCGCCATTGCGATGATATCCGCTTCGCCGCGTTCGAGCGTCTGTTCAGCGAGTTCGAATGTTCCGATACCGCCCGAAGTTACGACCGGCGTTAAGAAGCCGGCTTCGTTGACCGCGCGTTTGATGGCGGCGGCGAGAGGGATGTTGCGGCCAAATGGCCCTCGTTCATCGGAAGTGACCGGTGGCATGCACTCGAAACCGCTCCGGCCCGTGTAAGGATAAACCGCTTGCCCAACTTTCGGCTGCCTGGCGTCGTCGAATTTTCCGCCTTTTGATATTGAAAGAAAATCGAATCCTGCGCGCGCAAGCTCAACCCCAAACCAGACTGCATCCTCAATCCGGTTTCCACCAGTGATTACCTCGTCACCGAGAAATCGCACGCCGACTGTGTAGTCGTTACCAACGCGATTACGGACTGCGCGGTAAACCTCGAGCGGCAATCGTACACGGTTTTCCCGAGACCCACCATAACCATCTGTCCGGGTGTTTGTCGCGCTCAAAAACGAAGCCATCGTGTAAGCGTGCGCGTAATGCAGCTCGACGCCATCGAATCCGGCTTCCTTTGCGCGCCCCGCGGCCGTCGCAAAAATTTCGGGCAATACTTCCGGTAATTCAGAGATGTTCCTCAAATGCGTGTCGGTCACACGCTCGCGATACCCGAACCGCAGCGATTCCTGTTCATTCTCATTCAAAACACGATCGTGAATTTCATCGGGAGCAGAAGTGAGGAAAGATCGAATCTCAGTTTCATCGGCTACCAACCATCGTTCATCATTTGTCGCTTCAAAGAGTTTTTGCCGGTGACGATCTTCAATCGAAAGAAAACGTGCAAAATACTTCTCCTTCTCGGGCCGCCGCCTCACTGTCAGAAAATCGATGATCTGAATGAAAAACCTCGTGCGCCCGCCGCTGGATCTATGAACAGTCTCAACCATCTCGCGTAAACCGGGAATAAAACGGTCGTGCCCGATGCGGAGCAACGGCCCACTCGGGATGTCGCGGACACCTGTAGCTTCGACAACAAGAGCGCCCGGTCGTCCTTCGGCAAAGCGGGAGTACCAGTCGAGGACATGGCGCGTGACGAAGCCATCCTCTGTCGCGCGCCATGGAACCATGGCCGGAACCCACGTCCGGCTCTCAAGCATCACCTGTCCAACCCGAATCGGAGAAAAAAGCATCGACCGCGCAGCTTCTCCGGCTGTTGGCCAGTGGGTTTCGGGTAATGTATGACGAATTGAATTCTCGGGATGCCACATAATGATTGCGGATTGCGGATTGCGGATTGCGGATTGCAGATTGCGGATTACGGATTGGTGAATTGCCTTTCAATCCGCAATCCGCAATCCGCAACCCGCAATCCGCAGCCAGTCCTCATAAGCTGCCACGAAATCAGGATCACGCCTCTTCAGCTTTTCGTGCGTGATGCGCCCGCTTCTGGTCATCATTTTGTATGCGAACGGCAGCGGCTCCAAATGCCAGTCATCATGAATATTTTCCAGCAGCAGTAGGCTTGCAGATGCCGCATCCTGCAAACTTTCGACCAGAGGTCTTCTCGCGCGCTCGAACGCACCGAGTGCCGCTGTCACATCCGATTCATCGGCAAAACATTTTGCCAGTGCAATCGAGTCTTCCAGCGCCATCTTCGTGCCGGAACCGATCGAGAAATGCGCAGTGTGGAGAGCATCGCCCAGCAGAACGATATTCTCGTGCCACCAGTGTTGATTTCTGATCAGCGGAAAATTGATCCACCTGACAAAGTTGTTTGTCAACAGCGGGCGCTCTCTCAGGTCAGCATCGAACACGTGCTGTAAATACTCACAGGTTTCAGCTTCAGACTTGCTGTCAAACCCGGCTTTGCGCCATGTCGCTTCATTGCATTCGACGATAAATGTGCTGGTTGTTTTATTGAATTTATAAGAATGGGCGATGAAGTAACCGTCTCTATTGGTGCGGAATGTCAGCGTCAACCCGTGAAATAGCTGATTGGTTCCCAGCCAGATATACTTGTTCTTTCGCAAATCGACCGATGGCTCGAAAAAATCTCGATAAGTGTGACGCAACAGACTGCCGGCGCCATCCGCGCCAACCAACAAGTCACAATCACGGTATCGGCTCACATCTTCAACATTTGTCCGGAAACGCAGATCGACATCAAGATCTCGACAGCGCTCGTGCAGTATGTTTAGAAACTTCAATCGCCCAATCCCGGAAAACCTGTTGCCACGGATCGTAACTTTCTGGTCTTTGTGAACAATATCAACGTTATCCCAAATTTCGCAATTACCGGTGATTTGCTGACACGAGGTGGGGTCGTTATCTTCCAGGTAAGAGAAGGTCTGGTCCGAAAAGACGATCCCCCAACCGAACGTGTCGTTCGGTCCATCGCGTTCAGCGATGCTTATTTCGTGCGACGAGTCCTGATTTTTCATCAGGATGGCGAAGTAGAGGCCGGCCGGCCCGCCGCCGATGATGTTGATCTTCATGTTATTTCCCCCAGCAAGACAAAGAGAGAATACGAAACAAACGAAAAACAGTTTTCAGTTTTCAGTTTTCAGCTGGGGCGAGATATCGCTGAAAACTGAAAACAGAAAACAGTTTTCGTTTGTTTCGTATTCTCTCTTCATCTTCACGGTATCGCAAACGACGAGTGACGGGAGAAAATCAAGAATTATTACACCTCAAAATATTTGCCCAGGAACTTAGTCAATGATAAAACTTAGGGTAAGTTGATCGCAGGAGTTCTTGAGGACCCCTGCTATCGAAATCTCCTCCTGCTAGGAGGGCCCATCTCAACAAGGAGGCTTTTCAATGAAATATAGAATCCTATTTCTTGCTGCCTGTGTCATTTTTGTCGGTATGGCGCTGGCGTATGCTGCAGATGTGTCTGGTAAATGGGTTGCCCAGGTCCCCGGACGAGACGGTCAAACCCGTGAGACGACTATTACCCTCAAGGCTGAGGGGGAGAAGCTCACCGGCTCAGTCTCGGGAAGACAGGGTGACAATCCAATCGCCGACGGAAAGATCAAGGGAGATGAAATTTCTTTTACAGTGACGGGTGGCGGTGGCGGCGGTCAACAATTCAAGTTCATCTATAAAGGAAAAGTTGCCGGTGACGAGATTAAGTTCTCTCGAACCAGGGAAGGAGGAGACCAGCCGGCGCAGGAGTTCACTGCTAAGAGAGTAAAATAACGCCTCGATGAGCCGAATCGCACGGCAACTGCCTGGACATTTCAGCCTGCGTTAGAGTCAGTTTAATACGGTGAGCGGCAGCAAGTTGGTGAATGCACTTATCGAAAGCTAGGTTGCTGCCGCTTCTCTACCGTTCAATGTCGAGATGGAGAAGCAAACATGAATCAGATTGGTCATTTCCCCCACCTGCCAGAGAAGAACCATGTGGTGAAGATCTCTAGTTTACTCGGATTTTTTATTGTATTGATCGCCACTGCGGTTACAACGGCCGGACAGACGCCTACGCGCGGGCAAGGGCAGCCTGAGAGCTTATCCGCCGCGGAGTTTTCTCGCCTGAGCCGTGAATTATCCGAAGAAGGCGGGTTCTTCCGCTCGGATAATTTTACGTCCAACGAGACCCCATATCTGCACGTGGTGGACAGACTGCGGCAATATGGTGCTACTGGCGGGGCCTACATCGGCGTCGGGCCGGAGCAGAATTTCACTTATATTGCGAAAGTGCGCCCGCGCATCGCCTTCATCGTGGACATTCGCCGCCAGGCAATCATCCAACATTTGATGTACAAGGCCGTCTTCCATCTTTCAACGGATCGCACCCAGTTCCTTTCACGACTCTTGAGCAAGCCTTTGCCTAAGGAGAAAGCTCCGGTGCCTGATGCTACAGTTGATGAATTACTGACCTTCTTCAGCAATACCACGGGAGACGACCAGGCATATGCAGCCAACCTTGCCGCAATCCGTAAAGCGATCCAGGAGGATTTTCAGTTTCCACTCTCCGAGAGCGATCAGACGAGTCTGGAATTTGTCTACAAGACCTTTCGAACTGAGGGTCTGGATATAGCGTTTCGTATCAATGGCTCGGGAGGCGGCAGTTTCCCTACCTTGAAGGATCTCATTGCTCAGAGAGATCTCAACGGAAAGCTTGGAAACTTTCTCGCCAGCTCGGATGACTATAACTTCGTCCGCGGCCTGCACCGAAAAAATCTGATCATTCCCGTAGTTGGTGATTTCGGCGGAAAGAAAGCGCTGGCGGCAGTGGGGGATTATCTGCGGAAGAGCGGATTTACTGTGACCGCTTTCTACACGTCGAATGTGGAGCAATATCTTTTCGACGGTGGATCGTTTTCGGCCTTCGCTAACAACGTGCGAAAACTGCCCATCAACGACCGGAGCCTCTTCATTCGGTCCGCCTCCGGACGTTCTTCACATCCGGCGCGGCTGCCCGGCCACCGGTCGGCGACATTATTGCAATTGATGATGGTCTTCATGCGGGATTTCGATGAGGGCCGGTATCAAAATTACTATGAATTGATCACGACCAATTACATTGCTGCTGAAAAGCCTTAGTCAAATCTATGATTATTTTTTAAGTATCTGTTGAAGGCCACAGGCTATGACCTCTTCGTTCGCATGGCCTACAAGTTCATGTGTCCTGAATAGATAAGAATATTTTACATAGTCTGAGTCGAGATGTTACAGAAACCCGCCTTGAGGTTTTACCTTCGTCTGTCGTAACTTGCTTCTAATACTTACCAAAACTAACTAACTGCTCGCTGGTACAGGTATTGCTAATATTAGCGACAGTGAAAGCTTTTAGAGAATAGCGGTAAGTTCTCACCGACCGCGGCTTTTGCTCTGCTGAGCTGTCATCGGCAGCTCGAAGTGGTGATCGAGGGAGTGAAAAGTTCCTGGGTCGGGGTTGAACTAGAATGTCTTAAAATTCTCCTATTCTTTGGGAATAATCCCGGGCGAATTTGTCTCTAGGTCTCTCTGGTCTGATCGGGCCTTTCTTCTTCTCCGATTACTTAACCAAAACACTTAGGAGGATGGAAATTTATGAAGAAATATATCTTTGTTATCTCACTGCTTGCTCTGTTTGCCTTGACCACGGCAGCATTTGCACAGGAGGCAGACCAGAAGCAGGGGTCAAAGAAAGCCACCGTCAAGGTTGTATCCGTAGACGCCAGTGCTAACACGATCGAGGCTAAGGATACCACGGGAGCTAACGTTACTTTGAAAATCAGCCCGCAGGCCAAAATCACAAAGGAAGGGAAGGCCATCACGCTTGCTGAGATCAAAGCTAATGACACATTAGCAATTGAATACGATGAAGAAGGTGGGAACTTAACTGCCAAAACAGTGGCGGTAGTAGCTGGTAAAGCGAAATCTTCTCAACCCTGACGCATGCAGCAGCGGGTGTCGGAGCAGTCAGACACCCGCTGCTGTGATGACCTATTTAGCACTTCTCAGCGTTATTCTCCTATAAATAAATTTTCGGTGTTTGGCTAAGTTAGGGAAAAGTTTGGCTCCTCAGGTAGGACTCGAACCTACAACCCTCCGGTTAACAGCCGGATGCTCTGCCATTGAGCTACTGAGGAGCAAGCAGTAGAACTTATATTGAGTTTTATGGACGTGAGGGGGATCGAACCCCTGACCTCCGCATTGCGAACGCGGCGCTCTCCCAGCTGAGCTACACGCCCTCAAAATGAGCGTGTAGCTTACTCACTCGATATACGTCTGTCAAGCGACAGTCAAAATCCGGCTTCTCGTCGGGTCGGGGGTTGGGCTAACACCCGTCCCACGCACGATGGCCATCCTTCCCAAAATACCTTTCCAATTATTGATCTAACTTAGCTGAGGCAAAAGGGCCAAGAATTTTTGTCATTTTTGTTCTCTTTGCCTTTTTTGTATTCCAATTTCATTCCCGTAAGAGAGGCCGGCTTTATAAAAGCGGCCCGACTAAAGGTGTTTCGCATATTTTCGCGTGTTTCGCGTTCTCTCCTGAGCTATTCTTTGTCCAGCCGTTTGATCTACCAATTTGTATAATATGATCTGAATTCGAGCGCGAAACTATGAGCAAACACCGCGAGCAGCAAACGGATTCTCAGACGGGCAATCTATTCGGCGATCTTTCCGCCGGCGAATCCTTAACTCATACTGAATCCATCGTTTTTCCCCAGGATGATTCGCTCGAAAAAATTCTTGCCGATGTCAAAAGCAGTCATACCTGTGGCGCATGCAAACCCGGAATGCCGATAGTCTTCGGCGTGGGTCCTGAGCACACTGAACTGATGCTCATTGGTGAGGGGCCAGGCATAGACGACATCAAATCGGAAATGCCCTTTCAGGGGCAGGCGGGGGTGCTGTTGACAAAGATGCTTGCGGCGATCAATGTCTCGCGGTCCGAATGCTACATCTGCAATGTGATCAAATGCGTTCCACCTGGAGAGCGCAATTTTTCAATCGAAGAGATCGAAGATTGCCGGCCGTTATTGCTCCGCCAGATTCTCGCAGTCAATCCGCGATTGATTATCGCTTTTGGCGCTCTTGCCGCGCAGACACTGCTCAGATCGAAGAAGACGATCTCGGATTTGCGAGGAAGTCTTTACACACTGCGGCTCAATGACAGAGAAATTACGCTTGCGCCGACCTTCAATCCGGCTTACCTGCTCCGGGTGGCAGAGAAGAAACGAGAGGCGTGGGAGGATTTGAAGATGGTGCGTGAGTTTTTGAACCGGGCGTCAGGTTAAAGGTGGCAGTGGAGCCTTTATGCCTTCACGCTCAAAAGCGAGTTTGATGCGGCGGCGCAATTCACGCCCGATCTCGAAGTGCTTCGTCGGAGTCGTCTTCACCATCAACCGAAGCGTTGCCCCTGTATAGCTCAATTTGTCGACGCCAAGCATTGATGGTTCTTCGATGATATCTTGCGGATGCTCCTCTCTCATCTGCCGCGCTGCCTCGAGCATAATATTCATGGCGCGATCAATGTCCTCGGCATAGTTAACTTCGACATCCAGGACGACCCGTGACCAGTCTTTTGACATATTCGAGACGGTCGTAATAGTTCCGTTAGGAATTGTGGTCAGTGACCCGTCAAGGCCGCGGATGCGAGTTACGCGCAGAGTCAGCTGTTCGACTGTACCGGCAATATCACCGATCTTCACCGTATCGCCGACGCTGTACTGCTCCTCGAGCAATATCAGAAGCCCCGAAAATAAGTCTTTGATCAGACTCTGTGCGCCGAAACCGACGGCAATGCCGACGACTCCGGCGCTGGCCAGAATAGGCGTGATGTCGACGTGGAGCTGTTGCAGCAGAATCATCAAACCGACGAACGAGATGATCGTCTGAACTGCGCCACGAAAGATAACCGATAATGTCTCCAGCCTTCTGCGCGCCGCAATTTCATCGCGAGCGACTGCGCTGCGTTCGAACAATGTGAAGATGGTTTTTATCAACGCCGATGCGAAACGCATCAGAAAAATTATCACGACGATGACAATTACAACTTTGATACCGCGATCCTGCAGCCATTCGATTATTCCCCCCCTCAGCCTGGCGAGCATGCTGCCCACGCTTTCAATCTGTGTGCGTGTTTGCGGCATGAGGTAGATCAGGAGCACGAAATAGAGCATCCAGACCAGTGTGCGAAGGGCATTGGCGATCCATTCAAAGATGAGGTTTTTGAGCGAAGCGGGCGCATTATCGCTGTCCTGAAGGGAAGGAACAAAGCGGCGGACGATGCTGCGTTGCGCAACGCCAATCAGCCAGTGCAACGCCGCACACATCACGCCACCCGCGAGCAGGAAGAGCAGTGTTTTCAGGGTCTCAGTGTTCAACGGGGCAGCTTATTTGACTGGTTGAAAGAGGGAGGCTTCGTAACTCACTCCGAAAGTGATTCCACTACGCACGCTGTCGCGATATAAGCCCTTGATTCCCGCAATATCCCAGACCAGACCTGCGGCGCGAATACGGGCGCCGATGCGCGCCGCGCCATCCGACTCAGTTCCGAGCGGCGCACGGCTTCGCGTGCTGTGTCGTCCACTGGCTTCACCCACAAGCGTCAATCGGTCGTTGTATCGATATGTCGCAGCCAGGCCATAAAGGAGCACGTCATTTTGCGTGAAGGAGTCAACCGGCGCAGTCAGAATGCCGAGGCCCAGGTTGCCGAAGAGATGGATTCGATCATCTCGGCCGAAGTGTTTTCCAACAATCACTGTCGCAAAGAAATTGGTCTGATTTACGCCGATTCCGCGCTCCTGGTTAGAGTTCGGCAATTCCGCGCCAAAACGGAAGCCGAATGCAGGGGAGCGCTCTGTCTCGGCACGCAGTTTGATCTTCGTCGCAAGGTAGAAATCGCCGACATCATGAGTAGAATTTGTCCCCGTACTCAATTGTAGAGGAACCGCGCTGGGTTGGTACTGGCTGTTGATGCTCAAATAATTCTGCAGCACCCCACCCGTTTCCAATTCCACATTCGACGCGAGTCCGAATGTCAGTCTCACAACGCCGAACCGCGTCAGGTCACCGTTCAGACCCGAAAGAGGGAAATTCTTGTCCTGCAGAAAATCGATGCCGAACTCGAATCGTACTGAGCCCGGCTTAACGATTTCGACATCTTCGGTGATGAGCGGTCGCTGCTGCGCGCTCACAGGCAGGCTGATAAAAATTGCGAGGGTGAAAATCGCAGTCAATGTTCCTAACAAATGTGCTCTCATATGAATGTCCAAGAGAGAAAAACGAAACAAACGAAAATAACGAAACAAACGAAAAAGCCTGAAATTTTTCGTTTGTTTCGTTATTTTCGTTTGTTTCGTTTTTCTCTCTTCCTCTTCGTTCATTGCGTAATCTCCCGAACAACACGGAAACCCAGATCAAAGCGCGACACTGTGGGGAAAAAGAAGTTGCGCTCAGCTGCGCGTGCTGCAACCGCGCTACGCCCGGAGCCTCCTCCGCGAATCACGCGCGCCTCACCTTCGCGCGCCATAGCCTTGACTATTTTACCCCGCGAAGGTCCTCTGGGATTGATGCGCTCGCGATTTTTATAGTAATCGGGATCGTACCAATCCTGGCACCACTCCCAGACAATACCGATGGATGCATACTGCTCGCCGATCATGAGCGCGGCTTTTTCCCATTCAGCCTCTGTCGGCAGACGATAACGCCTGCCTGTTTGTCCCGATAGCCATTTACAGAAAGCCAACGCATCCAGCCAACTGACCAGCACGACAGGGCTATCGGCCTGTCCTTCCGGGTAGTTGTTGTCTTTCCAGCCATAGCCTACGCCTCGCGGCGCCGGATGTCCGGTTTTATCGATGAAGTATTTGTAGAGACGATTCGTGATCTCCTTCGTTGAAATCTCGAATTCTGAGACGAAGACCTGATGCGCAGGTCGCTGGTCAAGCGCCCCCTTATCGTTGCCTTGGGTAAAATTGCCTTCCGGCACTCGCAGCATCTCAGGGTCGAGGAGCGGTTTGAGCACGAGGTTGACGGTGATGGTTTCATTCGGATTGACTGTCACAGTCATGCGCTCTTCCTCGAATCCCTGTTTCACCGCACGCAGTTGGCGTGGACCCGGGAAGAGACCGTCGACATAAAGTGTCTGGCCGGCGAGGCTTTTGACACTGTATTTATCGTCGATAAAAATTTCCGTTCCCGGCTCATTTGCTGTCAGAGCGATTCGTCCGGTGAGGGGCTTCTTCTTGATCGGAACCTGATATTTGGTGGCCGAAGCATCCATAATGAAAATGCCCTGCCACGGTTCATAACCTTCAGCGCGAACTCGTAATTGATGTTCACCCTCCGAAATCCCGGTCAAGATCAAGTTGCCATCAACGCCTGCGAAGCCGCGCGACTTCCCGTCAATTTCAATCAATGCGCCGGGCGGAGCGCTGATCGTCAATTTCGGAGAGGCCGAATTTGATCGCAACACCTGACGAGGCGTGTCGGAAGGCTTGGAAGTTTTCCCGGCCGGCTTTTTTTTACCAGACTTTGGAATTACGCGGCCGGTAGGATTTTGTGCGGGGATGGAAATGTTGAGATACAGGGCAATGATCACAGTAAAAATGGATCGAAAAACTATCTTGCTGATCATGCTCTTCCTGACTTTCGATTGCCTCCGTTTGCCCGACTCGACAGCCATCACTTTAAATCGCGCACGCAGCGGAAGCCGGTTTTGTCATATCCGTTATCTGGTGGAACGATACCGCGATAAGTCGTCGTAGCGCGGGCGGGCGGCACGTCGTAGGCACCTCCACGAATAACCTTACCGGGGACTAGCTCTTTGGTAACATCAGCATAGTTGAACAAGTTTCCGGAAGTCCACTCCCAGACATTGCCACACATATCGAGTGCGCCGAAAGGACTTGCACCCGTGTTGTAGCTGCCGACTGCCGCAATTCGTCCCCTGCGACCGCGGCCGGCATTGGCCAAATCCCTCCTCCACTTCTTGCCCCAGGGATAGATGCGCTGGTCGTAGCCGCGCGCGGTGAACTCCCACTCTGCTTCAGTCGGTAATCGTTTATCTGCCCATTTCGCATAAGCGTTCGCGTCACTCCAGCTGACATTGACAACCGGGAATTTCGCCTCGCTCTCTTTAAAGCTTCCCTCTTTCCAGTGAGCTGGAGCGGGATGTCTGGTTGCCTTGATGAATCTCAGGTATTCCTCATTGGTGACTTCGGTTCGATCGATGAAGAATGGGCCGACGACAACGGTGAAAGGAGGAGCCTCATATTTATCACCACCATTACGCCCCATCTGAAATGCGCCCTTGGGGACATAGATCATGCCCTCGGGTGGAGCGATCGTTGTGGTCTGCGGAGTCGGACTGACTGCCGGGATGGGAGTTATCTGCGATACGGGTTGGGGGTTGGTAGCGGTGGGAATAGCCGTCCTCGATCGCGCTAACCACAAGATGAGGATCAAGACTGACAATGCCAGCACCACAGCCATTAGTGTCAGAGTCTGGTAGGCTGCGCGCCTGCCAGGTTGTTGAGATTCTTCGGACAGAATGACCACATCGTGGAGAGGCGCAGAAACACCCGAGGATTCAGATGAAATCGTTGGTTCCTCCTGAACCGTCGAAGAAAAACCGCCGGTCGGCTCATCTTTGGCAGCCTCCAGGTTCACCGTGGCAGACGAGGATTCGAATGCAACGGTTTTTCGGCGCTGACCCTTCGTCCGCGAGACATCGATCATGTCTGATGACTCCCTCCCCAATAATGAATCATCGCCTCGAGTGGTAAGCGGTTGAGCTTCTAAAGGAGAGATTGTGGGCTGATTGGTGCGCCTGGTACGTGATCCGCTCTCATTCTCTGACAGTTGATGCCTTGAGGACGACTTCTCAGATTGCGTCCGAAGAGAACCCGTCGCCGGAGGTGTCTTCAGCTTTCCGGTGGTTGCCGAATCCAGAGTGAAGCCACAGGACTCACAGTATCGCGAGAAAGGTTTTGCATCTGCGCCGCATTTCGCGCAGCGTATCATATCAATTCTGGGAAGCTCATCGGCAAGCTTGACGACTTTCGCCTGGGTCGCTGCGGGAGATTGCGGGGCTGAGATAGGTGGCATCAGCGCGCGGTCGCGATCAAGACCACAGGTTTTACAGAAGAGCCATCCACTGCGCCAGTATGTCCCGCAATGGTAACAGGCGCCAACGACAGTCTCCTCCGACTTGACATTAAGTCGATAGCCGCATTGCTGACAGAAATTCTCACCGCGCACGACACGCGCACCGCATCGTGTGCAACAGAGCGATTCTACAGCCGACTCAGCATTGGAGCGAACGAGGGGCTGTCCGCAACGACGGCAAAAGTTCAGATGATCCGGATAATGTAGATTGCACGTCGCGCAGAACATATAAGACCTGTCTCAGCCGATGGAAGTTGGATCAATAGAGCATCGCTCAACCGTAAAATTGACACCTAATCATATGGCAGCGGTATTTGTCGCGCAAGCATTCGACATCACCCATCCGCTCGAAGCTTTTTCTAAGCCACGCAGTGGAATATAGCTATCGTCGAGCTTTACCAAAAAATCGGGCAAGTTTCACAGAAAGCCGAAGCAAGTTAACGGTTTCAACACAAAGGGTCAAAGGTTCAAAGGTTCAAAGGGGGGCTAAATGCTTGATTTATTTCTTCTTTGACCCTTTGACCCTTTGTGTTGAAACCGTTAACTTGCTTCGGCTTTCTGTGAAACTTGCCCCAAATTACCCCTAAATTTCTTGAATTTTTCGCTTGCTTTTTTCGGCGACTTTCGGTATATTTTCGGTTGCAAAGGAGAGTACCGAAAATGGCATTAACACCGAGACAACTCGAGATACTCGATTTTCTGCTTCGTTTTCAGCAGAAATATGGGTACGCGCCTACTATTGCCGAGATTCGGAAGCATTTTCATTTGAGTTCTCCCGCGACAGTACACGAGCAGTTGGCTGCGCTCGAGCGAGAAGGGAAGATTCGCCGGCAGAGGAATATTCAACGCGGAATAGAGATTCTTCAATCTTCGTTTCCGGGAGGTGAATATGAGATACCGCTGTTTGGCCAGGTCGCGGCAGGCTCACCGATTGAAGCGATACTGCAGCGCGAGACGGTCTTCGTCTCTCCGGACCTTTACGGGCCGGATCGTTTCGCCCTCCGAGTTCGTGGGGATTCGATGAGGGACGAGCAGATCGCCGATGGCGATTTCATCGTCGTCGAGCGGAGCGAGACCGCGCGCAATGGGCAGACAATAGTTGCATTAATTGACGATCACGAGGCGACGGTCAAGAAGTTTTATAAAGAGAATGGCCAGATCCGCCTGCAACCGGCGAATGATGAGTACAAACCTATCATCGTCAAACCGCCGCAGAGGGTGAAAATACAGGGACTCGTTGTCGGACTCATTCGACGATACAAATGATGATACAAATGTCGTAAGCCTCCAGCCCAAGGCCGCCTCTTGAGGCTGGGTTTTTTTTGACAATGATGTTTCATAAATAATACGCTAATTTATCTCATGCAACGAGCGGCGGAATTTAATTATATTGTGGCAGGAGTGGGTGATTCCGTCTCGTGCGACGTCTGAGATAGATAGCAGAGAATTTCCATTTCTCGCCTGCACCACTTGAACTTGACTCAGCCAGGGCGCTGGTCAATCTCATCATTGGCTGCCCGCGCCGGATGAGATTGACCGGCACCCTATTCCTCTGCGGTGCGAGACGGGAACGAAGTTTTTTTTTGATTTTTGATCAGCGTATCTGATGAACATTTGCTCTGTGAGTCAGTGTGGACTGAGCGCGGAGCTGCACGAAATCCGGCGTTCGCCGGTAAGTTCTCAGAACTGCAAAAACAAACAAGCTTGGGTCAATAAATTTTTGCGAGCTGTTATCTCTCACAAAGGATGAACAGTGTTTGGCGGAAGCTTGTCAATTTTCAACTTTAACAACATTCGGGGGAAAATATGAGCAATATCAGTGCTAAGGACACATTCAAACAAAATAAGGCACGTAAAAACGTGATCTTCGGCGGCGCACTCATCCTTTTTGCAATCACGTTACTGAGCTGCGTCTCCTCGTTCATGATTTACAGAGAGGGGTTCTCCGATATGCCGGAGCTCTTTCAAACAGTTCTCTCTCTCTTCGCTGTGATTGTCGTTGAGGGCGCATTTATCTGGCTGGTCTACGGATTCACCAGAGCGTTCTCTTCATTTTCGGAGAGGATGATCTCTTTCATGGCGATGTGGGCATTGGCTGCAGTAATGCTCACTAATATCATCACTCACTTTATGATAGTTAAGAGCATCGAACTTCATCCCTTCCAACACGCCTGGCTCAGCTGGGGTGCGGTCTCAGTCTTCATCGGTGTGCTCGTTGTGGTGCTTTCGATCACCCTGGCCGATCCGATCATTAGACTGATCCGGCTTGAGCTGAGATACATCGGCAAACAGCAAGAGACAATTCTCAACGCTAAAAACGAAGGGCTCGAAAGTGACCTTATCCTGGCTGCGATGGCTGAGCGCGCCGAATGGGAATCCGAGCAGCTGGCCGCCAAGATAGTCGACACCTCCAGGTATTTGCAGGGGCAATCAAACGTGAAACGGCTTCCCAAACGACACTCATCAAGACTCGCTGATGCGTCAAGTTTGACGGTTCCTCTCCCAAAAGCAAAGCGCCGTTGAGTAATAAGACGACATTCGGGAAAAAGCAGGCGATAGCGCGATCAGGCGCTCAAAATTCAGCGGCGCAATCCCGGATCACTGGGGTTAAGGGGAATAATCATCGGCTCCACGCGCCTTCCGGTAATGTCCGGAGGAGCGTAAAAAATGGTCGAGCCGACATGGAAAAATATCAGCTCGAAGCCAGGCTCGAAGGCACTCACGGCCAGCCCGTTGTTCCCTCCGCGCCATTACTTAAGAGCAGCAATGGTTCGTTAATTTCAAAGGGATCCCTCGGTAAAGATAAATCCTGGGTAAGAAAGGATCGCATAACCACTCCCAAAATCAAGAAGCCCAAGAGTAGAAAACCAGGTGAAGAGGGCATGCCGCCTACCCCTCTGGGGTGCGAATGGCGCAAGACTGAAGATGGATGGAATCTCTGGTGTTTCAAGTCAGAGAGGGATGGCATGACGGGTGAGAAGATAAAGAAGAGCCGTTATGCAGGCTATCTCAGTCACGATGCCTGGCAGGTGATGAAGGAATATGACTATGAAACGTTCATCTCGATCATCGGTCAGCGGCTTCGCCGATACCGCCAACGGTAACCCATTTGCCGTGTTTGAGATAATCGCTGACGCCAAGAGAATTCAACATCAGTCTGCCAGCTCCGAAATCAATGAGTGTGCAAGGCGGATCGAGCAGCACGCCGACGGAATGGTCAAAACAATCCTCGGAACTTCGGACCTCTCTGCCTCTGAGGTGCCGGCGAGTGTGATTGAGCAGATTGTCGATCTCTTACGTGCGCATCGAACGTAGCTTCAGAAGGGGTCTCAGCTGGCTGTCTTTGAACAAGAGCGGGCGGCTAAGTGATATGCACATATTTCATCCAATTCGATTGTGATATCATTTTCTTCTCTTGCTAAACATTTTTCATTTTTTCAGTTTTCAGCTGAAGCGAGATATCGCTGAAAACTGAAAACTGAAAACTGTTCTTGCTAGCGACTGAGAGGATAGGGTTGTGAGGAGATCTATGTTTTGGCCCCTGGTTGCAATTGTTGTTCTTGTTGCTGTGATTCTATTCGTCACATTGATTGGCATTTTATTGCCTGAAGAACACGTGGCTTCGCGTACGATAGCTTTGCCGCAACCACCGCAGACCATCTGGCAGGTAGTAAGCGATTTTGGGAATACACCCACATGGAATTCCGAGGTCAAAAGCGTTGAGCGGTTGCCAGATCGCAACGGTCACGAGGTGTGGCAGGAAGAATATCAACGGGGCATGAAGATCCCGCTTGAGACTATTGAATCAGTCGCCCCCCGACGACTTGTTCGACGTATCGCTGACGAAAACCTGCCTTTTGGCGGAACCTGGGAATACATCATTACCCCGACAACAGAAGGTGGCAGCCAATTGATAATCACCGAACGAGGCAAAGTGAGGAATCCGGTCTTCCGTTTTATGTCGCGATATGTTTTTGGTCATGCGACGACGATTGATAATTACCTCAAAGCTCTTGCAGCGAAATTCGGTGAGCCCGTTACGATCAGGTAATTTGATTGCGGATTGCGGATTGCGGATTGTAAATGCATGATCCGCCCTTCAATCCGCAATCCGCAATCCGCAATCCGCAATCCGCAATCAACCAATCTGCTCCTCAAGGATCCGCGCAATCTCTCCAGCTTGTCTGTGAATAGTCGCTTCGTCCTGCCCCTCGACCATGACGCGAGCTTTGTTTTCGGTGCCTGAATAGCGCACGAGCAATCGTCCCTTGCCATCCATCTCCTGCTCGAGAACGGCGATAGCCTCCCTGATTGCAGGCATGCTATCCAATGGTGGTTTGCTTGAGACATTGACGTTGATCGTGACCTGCGGATACCGCTTGAATCCGCCTGCCAAATCACTGATCGTTCGCTTCGACTCGACCAGGACGCGCAGGACCTCGAGCGCGGTGATCATTCCATCGCCTGCGAGGCTTATTTCAGGGAAGATGATGTGTCCGGATTGCTCTCCACCGATGTTTCCCCCACTTTTCAAGAGTTCGTCGAGAACATATTTGTCGCCCACGGAAGCGCGAACGAGCTTGATGCCGCGCTCTGCTAAAGATACCTCGAGACCGAGATTACTCATCACCGTTGCCACGACTTTATTGGCGGAGAGCTTGCCTCTCGCCGAGAGATAATCGGCCATGATGAACAAGGTCTGGTCGCCATCAACCATTTGACCGTGTTCGTCAACCATGAGCAGACGGTCGGCATCGCCATCGAATGCAAGCCCCAGATCGGACTTTGTCTGAATCACCGCCTCCTGCAATTTTTCCGGATGTAAGGATCCACAATCGAGATTGATGTTGCGTCCATTCGGATCAGCATTGATCACCACTAACTCCGCGCCCAGAGCAGCGAAAAGTCTCGGAGCGAGCTGAGATGAAGCTCCGTTGGCGCAATCAAGCGCGACTTTCATTTCTCTCAGATTCAGCCCCTGGCCGATCTCATCGCGCAGGAAGGCCAGGTATTTTTCTTTGAAGGTCGGGTCGAGTTCTACTTTCGTTTGTGTGATTGGAGGAAAGCTTGAAGCATCGGCTATGAGGTCTCGTTCGATCGCCTGTTCCGTGGCATCATCCAGCTTCTGACCCGAAGGCGAAAAGACCTTTAGACCATTATCCCGATAATGATTATGCGATGCTGAAATGACAATGCCTGCATCTGCGCCGAGCATGCGAGTTAAATATGCCACTCCGGGAGTCGTAATGATACCCGCAGATTGTGCCTTCGACTGAGCCGTGTAGATGCCTCGAGTGATGGCTGCCTCGATCCACTCGCCTGATTCCCGGGTATCACGCCCGATGATAATCTGTGCCGTGCGATCGAGTCGCAGAGTTAGCTCCTTAGCCAGCGCATAGCCGATCCGTTCGATCGTTATTGTGTCGAGTGGATACTTGCCGGCCACACCTCTGATGCCGTCTGTGCCGAAGAATTCGCCCATAGTTATGGTGACAGGTGATGCGTTACAGTTGATGAGTGAAACCGGAAACAGCACCAGCCCATCAACCGCAATCCATTACTGCCTTTTCAACCTCACTTCTTTTGGAATTATTTTATCGACGACGATGTGCTTACCCAGATCGCCCGGGAAGATGATCACTGGCTCTGCGGTCACCAGAGCTGCCTGAGATCCGCTCGGCATCAGCTTAACGCGTAGAGTGGTGGCTTGTAATTCATTGAGGGTTGACTTGGTGCAACGAAGTTCAATATCAACCGTTTTCGTTAGTAAGCGATATCCAGGGAGTTGATCGATCTGCACTCTGTCAAAGCGGTGCAGGATGCGGCGTTCGCCAATCTCAACCGCTAAATTGATAGGACCGGGTGTCTTGACACGAAGCGAATTATGAGAAGTTTCGACACCAACCTGCAGACGGAAATCGCTTTTTCGGCCGGTAAGATTGACGGTCTCGGTCAAGACATCATTTAACTTTTCAACCAGTGATTTCGGCCCCTCGATCTCGATTGACGATGGATCAACGGTCCTACGATAGATTTCCAATCCCTCTTCAACTTCTCCCTCAAACTGAGGGATAACTTTGACAACTCGTCTGACTGTTGGTTCGAGCCTGATTTTGATGCTCGGAGGATCGATCTGTACCACCTCCACGTTGTCGAGATGGGAAAGATCTTCGGCTTTGAGCTGAACATTGCGTTCACCAAGTTCTTTGTTGTTGAGGGTGGCAATCACCGAGAGTTGATTTGGGGTCAGGCTCTTAACTATGTCCCGAGGTCCGCGGAGACGCACACTCACTGTTTGCGAAACATCTCCGCTGATCTCGACACCCTCGCTTACCCCGCGGATTTCCAGTGGCACGCCAGTCAGCCGCACTACACTAATGGGTTGTCGTGAAACAGCGAAGAGCAGCAGGGCGATCAAGATGGCTAATATTTTGAGCCCCTTGTTTTCGACATGGGTATGGCGCAAGCGCTGGAACGATCGGGAAGGCGAGATCCACCGGGTCATACTGATGTGCCCTCCTGAATACTTTCAGGCTTCGCTGCACGCGCAACCTCGCGTTTACTTGAAGCCACAAGCTCATCGATCTCACGCTCGCGCTCGCGCTCCTCCGCCTCGAGTTCGGCGCTCTCGGCATCACTGCGCCACGGCTCCATGGCCTGTTGGATCATCCGGCGCAATCCCGGGCCATCGAGATTGCGTTTCAGGCGTCCCTCGACAGCGAACGAAATCACACCGGTCTCTTCCGAGACGATTACAGCAAATGCATCGCTGTCTTCAGTCACGCCAATTGCAGCGCGGTGACGGGTACCGAGTTCACGTGAGATCAGCGGATTCTGCGTCAGCGGCAAAAAGCAGCACGCAGCAGTGACGCGGTTGCTGCCGATGATCACAGCGCCATCGTGCAGTGGTGTATGTGTGTTGAAGATAGTGACAAGCAGATCGTAGTTCACACGCGCATCCAGACGAATACCGCTTTCGATGTAAGTCTTCAACCCGACGTCACGCTCGAAAATCATCAAAGCGCCGGTCTTTTCAGATGCCAAAGTCGTCGCTGCAAGCACGACTTCGTCATACCATTCCTGACCAAACGGGTTGTCCTTGCGCTTTTGAGCACCGAATGGCAGGCGAATTTTTTTGCCCAGATGCGTGAGCGCCGAGCGGATTTCATGCTGGAATAGAACGATAACAGCGAACCCGAGATAGACCACAGCGTTCCGCAGCACCCACTGAACAGTGGTCAAACCGAAGATACTTGAGATTTGATAAATTACAGCAACCAGGAACAGACCAACAGCCATTTGCACGGCACGCGTCCCGCGCACAAGCCTGAGCACCTCATAGATCAGGAATGCGACGATCAGAATGTCTATCACATGTCTGGGTTCTATTGTTTGTAAAATCCAGAGCGCTCGTGAATAAAACTCGTGCATAACTTTCATTGCCTCGTCAGCGGCCCAATTCATATGCCGCTACGCGACTGATTAGCTTCCTCTATAGATACAAAAGTTCGACTATCCTGCCAACCTTTACCGACCTACCATGAATGCTTAATACCACAGAGTTGCTTGCTAGCATACCATAGGATCATCATAGTTAAACCATTGAATTTGTTGGAGTCTGCGAGAATCCGTAAGCTCAACCTCAATCAATAGTTGTCGCGACCAAAGAGATTTGCTACACTGCGCTCGTGCGCCAGCCCCCGGCTTTGCACCAGCTAGCCGATGACTCATGCAGTAAATCTGTCTGAAATATCGACTGAGGTAAATTGTTTGTTAGGCGCTAGCGCCTTCAATGCTAGTTGCCCCATCTCCCCGTAAGCGAGGCTCCCTGCATCTGTACTGGGTGTCCGCGGGCAAAGAAAGGTGTTGAAAATGAGGAAGGTATCGCACGTCTTCGCGACGCCATTGCTCTTTGTTATCCTCACAATTTTTGTGGGATCGTTCTTGAACATTAACGCTTATGCAAAACAGCGCCGGCAGGCGGCTCCCAAAAAGCCGGCGAAAGGTAAAAAGGCAAAAGCAAATAGAACTACCAGAGGGGTAAAATCCGGCAGATCATCGCGCAGCCAGGTCGCAAAGAAAGGATCGCGACGAGGCAGTCGCACCGGGCGAAAGATAGCTCGGAGCGGCAGAGGTGGTCGTTACTCTCAAACTAAATCCACTGTCAGCGATAAAGAGGCCAGATCCTTACGGAGGAAGCGTGGTAAATTGACGCGCGCCGAGCGTCAAAAACTGTCCTCATATCGTTCTTCGCGTCGCCGTCGCTCACGCGCAATCTACCTCGCTCGTTTACGAGCCATGCGCGCTCGTGACGCAGCTCTCCGCAACATTGCCGCAACTAACATTCTCCATGACAACAGCACTGGCGAAGATCTCGAAATCCGTCGTGCAGTAATGGATGCTTTAGAGGGTCGTTCCGGCACAGTGGTTGTAATGGACCCGAGTAATGGACGCATCTATACGATCGTCAATCAGCAGATGGCGCTCGGTTCTCCGGTCAAACCATGCTCAACGGTCAAATTGGTTGTCGGTCTGGCTGCTCTTCACGAGGGTGTCTTCGATCCAAATCAGGATGTGCAGTTTTCCAGACGTGCCAGCATGAATCTGACCGATGCTACAGCTCGATCAAACAATCCGGTCTTTCAGGTGCTCGGACGCCAGCTCGGGTATGAACGTGTGGTCAGGTATGCCGGGAACTTCGGATTTGGTGAGATCACCGGCGTCAATTATCCGGGCGAGAATCCGGGCTTCCTGCCGGAGGAAGGCGAGCAGGAGACTGGTTATATGTCCAGCCATGGTGATGGCTTCGGGATCACAGCGATTCAACTGGCAGCCTTCACCTCGGCGATTGCCAATGGTGGTTACCTTTACCTCCCGCACGCTCCGCGTACGCCTGAAGAGCACACGAACTTTGAGCCAATTTTGAAGCGCAGGATTGAAATGTCAGCGGAGGATCGGTTGAGAATGATGGCTGGCATGATCGGGACAGTCAACTTCGGCACAGGCAAACTTGCGTACAATTCGCTCGGGCAGGTTGCAGGCAAAACAGGTACTTGCAGAGGCAACCGCGACAAATTAGGATTATTCACCTCATTTTCGAGTGTTGACAATCCCAAGCTTGTCGTGACGGTCATCACGACAGGTTCTACCGAGGCAGGCAAACGTGCGGCTGCAATCGCGGGAAGAATCTATGCTGCTGTCTCACCAAGATTTTTCAGAGAGAGAGTGGTTACGCCTACTTCTACCACCGAGGCTAACGGCAGGGAGATGAACATTCTGCCGCGCTGAAGAAGGAAAACGGGTCCACAAGAAAGGGCGGAAATAACGGAACAAACGGAAATTCTCTAGGATTTTTCCGTTTGTTCCGTTATTTCCGCCCTTTCTTGTGGACC
>JAKEHZ010000124.1 GCA_022614735.1 Acidobacteriota bacterium
GTTGATCTGGAGAATGCGATTATGGCCATACCCGGTGTTGCGGAAGCTGCCGTCATCGCCGTCTTTCATCCGAAATGGCAGGAACGGCCGCTGGCTTGTGTCGTGAGGAAATCGGGGGCAGAGTTGACAAAGGAACAGATCTACCAGCATCTCGAGCCGAATTTCGCCAAGTGGTGGATGCCCGATGAGATCGTTTTTATCGAGGCTGTGCCGAAGACCAGCGTGGGTAAATTTGATAAGAAGGTGCTGCGAGAACAGTTTAAGGATTTTCAGTTGCCAGCAGGATAGAGAAGAAAAGTTGGCAGTTGGCAGTTGGCAGTTGGCAGTTGGCAGTTGGAGGAATTATTACTGCCAACTGCCAACTGTCAACTGCCAACTTTTCTTCGTTTGTTCCGTTTTCCCTCTTCCACTTACTGCTTTTCTGCCTTTTTCAGATAGAGATCTGGATTAGCCTTGATAGTATCCAGGCAACCCGCGCAGCAAACATAAACCGTTCGCCCATTGATTTCTGCCTTGACCTCTTCATTAACCGGCTCGCCCGTCACAGGGCAGGTCTCAATTCCGTCACCCTTCCCCCGGAAAGCCTGCTCCTTCTTCTCGCCGCTGTCTTTCTTCAGATAGAGATCAGGATTCTTCTTTATTGTTTCAAGGCACATCTCACAGCAGACATAGACTGTGCGGCCATTAAATTCCGCTTTGACGTTTTTGTTTACCGGCTCACCGGTCACGGGGCAGGTTTCGATGCCATCACCTTTGCCCAGGAATTTCTGTTCGCCTTTTTGAGAGTCCTGAGTTTTAGCCAGCGCGCCGTGATCGTGGCCTTCGTTCTTCGGCAGATTCTTTGTAGCCGCTACCTGCTCTTCCAAAGTCATCTTGATGTAAGCAGCAGGGTTTATCTTGACTTTGGCCAGACAGCCGGGGCAGCAGAAATAGACCGTGCGGTTATAAAAATCTCCCTTGATATCTTTGTTGGTGATCGTTTCTCCAGTCACCGGGCAGGTTTCAACGCCATCACCTTTGCCCAGAAACTTTTGATCTGCTTTTTCAACCTTCACTGAGTGATCGTGTTGCCCCTTGTGATCCTCTTCCTTCTTGGTTTGAGCGTTCGTTGAGATCGTCAATCCACAGAGAGTAACCAGCACGATCAAGTGGTTTATTCGTTTAATGAATTTTTTCATAGTTTTGCTCCGTCTCCGTCAATAATAACCTAACCGAATAGTTTACCGAAATAGAATGGCATTGCCTGGCGCCACCAGGGCCAGTCGTGGTTCACATCGTGTCCCCAGATATCCAGCCAGTGTGGAATCCCTTTGCCGTTCAGGATGTCTGAAAGATGACGCGAGCGATCCGGCGCCTCATACGCTCCCTGGCCACTGAAAATGATAATAGTGCGCCCGCCGTGCCGCAGAATCGGCAGATGGTAATTGTCGCTAAGGTTTGTCAGGTATTCAATCGGATTATGAAAATAGACGCTCTCATTGTAGTAGCCGTCCAGATAACTGCGGATATCGTAACTACCGCTGAGCAGAATCGCGCCGCCGAATAAATCCGGATGGCGAAAGAAAAGATCGCCGGCCAGATAAGCTCCCAGACTGATGCCGGTAACAATCGGCTTTACATCACCATGACAGTCGTTCCGGATCAGTGGTAAAACTTCCTGTGTCACGTAGCCGTCGTAACGATTCAGCCATTCAATCTTGTCCCAGGGTGCTGCATATTGGTTGAGCAGGGCCAGGCGATTGACGCTGTTGATCGAATAAACCTTCGCGCGCCCATTTTCGAGCCACCACTTGACCGAATCGATCAAATAGAACCTCTCATATTCAAGAAAATCGGCCGCTGCCGTGGGGACCATCAGAACCGGCGGCCCGTAATGACCGTAGGCTACAAGCGGCATCTCTTGAAACAAACGTTCACTATACCAATTGGTAATATCGCGTCGCATATCAATTTCCAGATAGCTGGGCCGGTACCGGCTTATCAACCTTTGGCCGGCTGGGAGCGTTTGCGAGCTTCCATAGAGTAGCGAAGACCGTGCGTGTTACCTTCTCCATCTTCTCATAATCAATCTTGTCCGCTGAGTCCGAGGCCCTGTGATAGTCTTCGTGCACACCGTCGAAGTAGAAGATGATTGGGATGCCTTTCTTGGCGTAATTGTAATGATCGCTGCGAGAGAAAAGCTGCTCAGGATCATTCGGCGCATCATATTTGTAATTGAACTTCAGGTTGAGAAATGACTTGTTGACCGACTCGCTTAACTCACCCAGCTCGGTGCTCATCAATTTCGAGCCGATAACGTATATTTCGTCCGGACCTGTCAGATTCGCATTTCTCGGATTGGTGTCGCCAGATTTTTTGCTGCGACCGATCATATCGATGTTCAGTTGCGAGATAATTTGACCAATCGGAACCGGAGGATAACTGGTGACAAACTCCGATCCCCATAAACCCTTCTCCTCACCAGCGTGCCAGACGAAGATAATCGACCGCTCCGGTCGTGGTCCGTGTGCCAGAGCTTCGGCAATCGCCAGCACAGCGACCGTGCCCGATCCGTCGTCATCAGCGCCGTTGCAGATCCTGTCACCATCTATCGGCCTGCAATCGCTCTCCGGACTATTTCCAATATGATCATAATGTGCGCCGATTGCGACGTACTCATCTTTCAGCACCGGATGGCTGCCTTCGAGCACAGCAACAACATTCTGAGTCAGGATGGTTTCAACCAGTGCGCCGACACTGATCTTCACCTCTTTGTTCGAACTGAGATCGAATGATTCACTAAACTCACTGTCTGCTATTTGCTTTGATATTGCTGCGTAATCGAGTTTCTCCCCTTGCAAGATCGCATTGGCCATCTTCTCTGATACCATGATGGCCGGTACTCTGCTGCTTCGCAGAACGTGTTCGGGAACCAGTGGGGTCATTTTAAGAGAGCTTTTATAACGCTGATCCCAAAAGCTCAGTACCGATGGACCAGGAAGAACGATAATGCCTCTGGCCCCGTGTGCGCGAGCATAGGTGTCGGGAAGATCATAATCCACGCCGGCTTTACCATTCTGAAAATCAAGGTAGGTCACTCCTTTCGGATAACCATCTGCGACCAGCATAATTTTATCCTTCACATCAATACCCTGATAAGGATTGATGTTTTTCGACTTGACCACCTTGCCGTGACCAACGTAAACGAGCTGTCCGGCAGCTGTTCCCGCATAAGGTTGCGCCATAAAATCCTCACCGATTTTAAAGCTTTGACCATTGACACTCACGCTCGTCTTCTCGGGCAACAACTGCCTCTGCTGAAGGCCGAATTTCTGAAAGAAGGTCCCGTCTGTTCCGCCTGGTTTGAGCCCCCAGCGCTTGAGGTTCAAGGCGATGAACTTTGCAGTCAAATCGAGGCCGCGTGAGGGTGTGCTACGCCCTTCCATCTCATCCGAGGCGACAAAATAGAGATAATCTTTCAATTTCGCGCCAGTGATCGCTTCAACATTGCCAAACTCACCTGCCTTCCCCGATTCCGATATTGAGGCGGCTTTTGTAACCCGCGCTTTCGGTTTAGCCGCCTTGCGCTGTGCCAGCGAGGCACTGTGCGAACCCATCATCGCCACTGCAAACAACAATCCTACGAGAAAAATTCTTTTCACTTCTCCTCCACTCAGAAATCTCTATCCATAAATACGGGAGGCACGGCAAGCAAGGTGAGACCGAACAAAGAGGGATAAAAACCGCCTAATTCACCTGGTGGTTTTGAGTAGTTGATCGAGCAACTCGGCACACTCCGTGCTTCGCGCTGCGAGCCTGCGATTCAACTCCTCGTACTTGTTGTTGGCCCTGTCGAGCTCATCGGCAATATGCAACGCAGCAAGTATTGCAACTTTGAGCGAGTCGGATGTCAGCGCGCCTTTCGCAATCTCGCGCATCTGCTGATCGACCATGGCAGCGAGTTGCTCCGTGCGCTCGACGTTTCCGTCGCTCGCGCGAATGCTGTAAGTCTGATTGTAGATCTTGACGTTTACTGGCTGACCCTGGTTTTCCATACTCGCCCTCGATGATGCCCTACTTCTTCAACGATTCGGCTTCCAATTCGAGCATTGCAATTGCGTCGAGCATTGCCTCGACTTTCAGCCGCATCGCCTCACGGTCTTCGAGCAACCGTCCGGCCTGTTTTTTGAGAATGTCCTTCTCGGCCGCCAATTCTGCAATTTCCTCTCTCGCCCTCTCGATTTCTCGTTCGAGGTTCTCCTTCTCTTGCTTTAGTGTTTTGCACAGTTCGACTGTGCGATAAATTTTGTCTTCCAGATGCGAAAATTTTTCCAATCCAGCAGCCATATGATTGCGGATTGCGGATTGCGGATTGCGGATTACTGATTGCGGATTGCGGATTTGAAAAGTAATCAGAAATTCAGGTTCTGGTTTTCTTTAAATCCGCAATCCGCAATCCGCAATCA
>JAKEHZ010000125.1 GCA_022614735.1 Acidobacteriota bacterium
AACCCGGGGGATCATTCAAATGTCTTCATTATCACGGGCGATTCAGGTAACGGTATGACCCACGGTACGATTGTCACGGCTCGCGCTTCGATCCATATGGTCGTGTCGTCAACGGTCCGGCGGTGGATAACCTGGAAACATTAGGCGAGAACGTATTAACTGATTAGAAAACAGTACATTAAGATGGGAGATTAATGGCTAAAACTGCTTGTAAAATCCCCGGTAATGTAAAATGATATGGAGCGTGCCTATTGACAAGGCACGAGAAACGTCTCTCTATAGCCAGTTTTTCCAAACCCAAAGCTGGTATCGCTGACCACCACAGAACCTGATATCAGCACAACCAAAGGAGAGAGTTATGGCTAAGACTGCGTGTAAAATCATAGGTATTGTGCTTCTCCTGCTAGGTCTGGTGGGATTTTTCTCCCACAACCTTCTGGGGTTACACTTGACCACAATTCATAACATCATCCATCTGGTAACCGGTGCGCTTGCGCTTTACTTAGGCTTTACCGGCACGACTAAAGCGACACATCTGTTCTGCCAGATCTTTGGCGTGGTTTACCTTCTTGTGGGACTTCTCGGTTTTATCTCACCGGCCACGGTTGAAAGTGTCCTTCAGGTCCAGACCACAACAGAGAGTGCGAATCTCATGCTGGATAATATCGTTCATCTGCTCCTCGGGGCGGTCTTCCTGGTCCTCGGTTTCCTCCGCGAACCACATGCGACGCCATCCGAGTCAAATGTTCGTTGATCCGATTATTCGGCAGAGAGCTTGATCAAGCCGGTGTGATGGGTCTTCATCCCGTAATCGATGGAGCCCCGACACGATGAATACACCACGCTGGGTTAAATCCTCCTTTCCAGGTTGTTATAGGTGTCGATAAGAGCGGTTCGCGAAAACTAGAACAACCTGGAAAGTGCAATTTATCTGTCTTTATTGTACTTTAGACCATCGACGGACGACTGCACGCATAGCTAATAATGCCCCCGCCCCACCTGCAGTCAGTGCAAGCGCATTTCGGTAGCGAAATTTTCGCTTCCTCATCCATCTTGGTTTTATAAAACTTGAAACAACGGCCATTAAAAGTCTTCTTCTTATACCCATACTCCTCCTCTTTAGGGACACTTTCTCCCACAAGACGGATGCAACTCATATTCCACTTAATTATTTGTAGGAGACATTGCTGATTCTATATAATATCTACTGACTGAAAATCGAACGTACACTGATATCAGGTGATATAAACTAATACTGCTCTATTTTTAAGGTATATATTAATAACCCGATAGGGGGCAATGAGGCTAACGATAAAACCTTACATTGCACATATTTAGAGATTTTTTGAAGAAAACAATTGGTAATTAATATTGAGGCACAAGGCTTGCGCTATCTGCGATTGCTCGCAAACAAAATCTAATGTCTATTCTTGGAGGGAACATTATGAAAAACGCCAAAGGGTACAAAATGGTACTGGCTTTACTGATGGGACTTGTTCTATCGGTCCTGTCAATGGCTCAGGATAAGAGCACAACCACCACCACAACAACAAAGGATCAAGCGGCTCAAACGGCAGATCCAGCTAAACAACCAGCGAAGGAACAGGTCAGCCGTGTTGAGACGGGAAAGAAACAGAAAGTATCCGGCCTTATCGTCCGTCGCGATGTCGACAATATGATCGTCCGTGATCGGAATAGGACGGAGTACACTATCAACCTAACCGGAACAACTAAAATTGAAGAGGCCAAGAAAAATCCATTTCGCGGCGCCAAGCAATATGAAACTGCATCGCTGGTGCGCGGATTGTGGGTTGAAGTAGAAGGCCGAGGCAACGACTCGGGAGTGCTCGTTGCCGAGAAGATCAAATTCACGGAAGAGCAATTCCGTGAAGCTACATCACTCGAAGCGCGTGTCGATCCGGTCGAGGATCGGGTTGGAGATGCCGAAACTCGGCTGACACAATCCGAGCAAAATGCGCAGAGGCTCTCAGGCCAGCTCGAGGAGCTTTCAGCTGTAGCCAACACAGCGCGCGGGGGAGCGAAGGCTGCCCAGGAGACTGCCGATAAGGCGATCACCGAAGTCAACGCTGCCAATACACGTATTACTCAAACCAACGAGCGTGTCAGCGCCGTTGATGAGCGTGTCAGCTCTCTCGACAATTACGAAGCGAAGAGCACAATAAACATTGTGTTCAAAGTTAACAGCGCAGTCCTTTCCCCCGACTCAAAAACGGCTCTCGACGAGTTAGCCAATCAAGCTAAGAACGAAAAAGGCTACGTTATCCAGGTAGCTGGCTTCGCCTCGGCTGATGGCAACCAGGAATTTAACCGCCGCCTCAGTGAGCGCCGAGCTAATGCGGTGATGCGCTATCTGATCGAGAACCACGATATCTCGCAGCGTCGTATCATCACGCCTTACGGCTTTGGTGAGTTAAAACCGGCTGCTGACAACACGACCCGTGAGGGGCGCGAACAAAACCGCCGCGTTACGGTAGAAATTTTGGTCAGCAAAGGAATGGCTACGTCGACTGCCGGAGGCAAAACTGAATAGAGTAACATGCGTTGCCAGCGTGCTGGCAACGTTGCTTAATAACAATAATTTATTAAATTCATACCAGTGTCTTCGCCGCCAAGACGCCAGGTTCGCCAAGTGAGACAGAAAAAACTTGGAGACCCTGGCATCTTGGCGGTTACATTTTCAGGGGTGGCAGGGGTGGCAGGGGTGGCAGGGGTGGTAACAGGTGCTTCTGCACCTTGCCCAATGCGTTGCGCGGCAAAGCTTCTACTCGAAGGAAGGCGCGTGGCATCTTGAACGAAGCAAGTGACCGGCGACAGGCGTCTAGGAGCGCAGCCTCGTTGAATGAAACATCTGCAACGATGTAAGCTACAGGAACTTCACCGCGACGCTCGTCGGGCACGCCACAGACCACTACCTCCCGCACACCCGTCTGTTCGAGGAGCACCTCCTCAATCTCGCGGGGATAGATATTGAAACCGCCCGAGATAATCAGATCAGTTCTCCTGCCACACAGTGTGTAGTACCCGTCCGAAGCACGTTTAGCGAGATCACCGGTGCGGAACCATCCATCAACAAACGGCTCGGCATTAGGACCGGGCAGATCGTGGCCTCTCCAATAACCCCGGAAGACATTGGGGCCCCGAACGCTCAGCTCGCCGACTTCATCATCGTCCACCTCTTCTCCATCCTCATTGAGGATCACAACCGAGACGCCGGGGAGCGGAAAGCCGACCGAACCGGGGCGTCGCTCTCCATCGTATGGATTACTGATGTTCATCAATGTCTCACTCATCCCGTAGCGTTCGAGGATCGTGTGACCGAACTTCTCGCGGAACGCCTCAAATACAGTTACCGGCAGTGGCGCCGAGCCTGAAACGAAGAGGCGCATCTGCTCGCCGATGCGGCGGGCCTGATCGTCCGGCAAATCCAATAATCGAAAATAAATCGTTGGTACGCCGAAGAAGAGCGTCGGCCGGAACGACTCGAAGAGGGCCGCCGCCCGACTCGCCTCGAAGCGCTCCACGAGGCGCATGCGGCATCCGCTTGCCAGCCATGTATGTACTCCGTTTCCAAGCCCATGCACATGAAACAGCGGCAGGACTGCAAGGTACCGGTCTTCGGTCGTGATACGCCAGCACATAAGTAGATTGACCGTGTTGGCCATGAAGTTGTTGTGTGTCAGAACAGCACCCTTCGAGCGACCTGTCGTGCCCGACGTATAGATGATCGCCGCCGGCTCGTCTCCATCTATTGCCGTCCGCACCCGCCCACTATCCTGATCCAACGCAGCGGAGGCAAGTTCATCGACATCCAATACCGGTATCGCCGCGGGTACGAACGGCCGGAGTTCGCGCGTCGTCACAACGGCAACCGGCTCGGAATCAGCGACGATATGGTCGATCTCCCGTTCGCGGTAAAGGACATTGATCGGGACAACGATTACTCCGATTTTGACGCAAGCGAGAAATAGATCGAGAAACTCGACCCGATTTGGCAGGAAAAATCCCAATCGATCCCCGCGCGCGATCCCGCGCGTGGCGAGGAGTCGCGCCACACGATTGCTCCGCGATTCAAGTTCGCCGAAAGTCAGCGTCGCGACACTCCCATCCGCTCTGTCATATTCGAGAGCATCGAAGCTTGCGCGGCTGACGAGTGAAAGATCGAAGATGTCTGCTAGCTGCATGGCTGCATATTATAGATCGCTTGCTGTTCATTTTTCTCCTTTCGAGAGACCGAAGAGAGAAAACGGAACAAACGGAAATAACGGAACAAACGGAAATCTCTAGGATTTTTCCGTTTGTTCCGTTATTTCCGTTTGTTCCGTTTTCTCTCTTCGGTCTCTCTTACTTGACTCCAGCCTCCGACTCATAGATTGTCCTCCCCATATGAACAATAAATCTATCGACAGCAGCGAGTCTCATCTATCTACCCTGTGGGATGAACACGTCAAGTACGAGTTTGTCACCCGCGATACGGAAGACACACTCAGGACAATGGTTGAAGATGCTTATGTCAATCACGTCCCAGTGTTGACCGGCGGATTTGGACACAGTGAGCTACGCGAGTTCTACTCGCAACGCTTTATTCCGCAGATGCCGCCCGATACCGCGATGACGCCAGTGTCGCGCACCATCGGCGTTGACCGCGTGGTTGATGAGATGGTCTTTGAGTTTACCCACACGGTCAAGATGGACTGGATGCTTCCAGGCTTAGCTCCAACGGGCAAGCGTGTCCGGGTCCCACTTGTAGTGATCGTGCATTTCCGCGACGGCAAGCTCGCGCACGAACATATTTACTGGGATCAGGCCTCGGTCCTCGTGCAACTGGGTTTACTGGACGCTTCAAAGTTGCCTGTTGCAGGCGCTGAGAGCGCGGAAAAAGTGCTCGATCCAGGTTTAGCTTCGAACCGTCTGATGGGACGCGCTAATGATTGAATCTGAACAGGACGCCCCGGGTAAACCGCCCTCTCTGCCTTATGCCGGCCGCTTGCGACGCGATCTGGGCACCCTGGAATCTTACGCTGCATTGGTGGGGATACTGATCGGCGCAGGGATATTTACTGTCACGAGCTACGCATGGTCGCTGACCGGGCCGAGCGTGATCCTTGGTTACGTCGTCCTCTTTCCGATAATCCTGGCGACCTCGGTGCCTTATGCGGCCTTTCTCTCAACACCGCTCGGATGCGAGCCAGGTGGAGAGTATACGCACATCTCGCGGACGCTGAACCGGACGTCAATCGGATACCGATTAGCTTTCATCGGCGCGTGGCTCAAGATCATTTCCTACATCGGCGCCGAAGCCTTCCTGGCCAACTCGCTGGCCGATTATCTGATCGAATTGTCAGATGGGCATCTGCGCCCGGAGACGCACCGTTTGCCGCTGGCGCTTGGCAGCCTGCTTTTCTTCTACCTCGTGCATGTGATCGGTGTCCGCTGGTTCGGACGACTGCAGATTGCAATGTGTGCGCTACTGGGCATTTCGTTAATCGTGCTCATTCTTCCGGGCCTCTTCTCTCTCCATACGGCAAACTATCGCCCTTTCATCACTCACGGATTCAGCGGATTTATGGCGAGCCTCGTGCCGCTATTCTTCTCTTATGCGGGCTTCGAGGCTCTCGCGCAAACGGCGGGAGAAGTCAAAGAGAGCACTAAGCGGCTGCCGATAGTCTTTCTGAAAGGGATTAGCCTGACGGCATTGATCTTTGTGCTGATGTCAGTCGTCGCCTTCGGCGTGTTGCCCGGCGTGCAATTGCAGGCTTCTCCGGCTCCGATGGCTGAGGTTGCGGCAGTATATCTGCCCGCCGGAGCGGCGTGGTTCGTCACCTTCGGCGCAATCATGGCTTTGACCACATCGATGAACTCCACCATGCTGGTGCCATCGAGGCTGGCCGTTATCCTGGTTCGTGACCGCATGGCTCCGGGCTGGATAGGAGCTATTCACCCGCGCACCGGCACTCCGGTATGGGGCTTGACGCTGACGCTCGCGGCTTCAGCGTCGCTGCTCATCACCCATCAACTTTCGCTGGCCTTGAATTCGGCGGTCTTTGCCCTGGTGATCTTGTACTTTTTACACAGTTTGACCTACTTGCTGCTTCCAAGGATGAACCCACTGCTTTTTCGCCAGATAGCAGTGGCTATCCCATTATCGCTTCAGCGGGCTGCGGCCTGGCTTTCTTTAATAGCGATGGGCGTGCTGATTGCGGTGCAGATCGCTCAAGACATACAAACTTTAAATACTCAGAGCTTTTGGCAAAGAATCACCAATCATTCATTGACGAGCCTGGAACTGGTGTTGGTATGGGCAGTGGTGGGTTTGGCGCTCTATGCTGTCGGCAGGAGAGAATACGAAACAAACGAAAATAACGAAACAAACGAAAATTTCTAAACTTTTTCGTTTGTTTCGTTATTTTCGTTTGTTTCGTATTCTCTCCTGCCTTGCTACCTATCTATCGAACTTGAGGGATTCTACTGGAACAATCGTTACAGGCCCGATCAACCCCGAATCTCTTGGAAGCCAACGTGACGCATTGAACAGACCATCTGCTCCTCGATTCTCATTTTTTCTCGCCGGAAAATTGATGTTGTAGAACTTTTTCCAATTCACATCACGTCGATCCAGGTCAGCCACGCGATTTGCCATCAAATTTGCTACGTCGATCTCGAGAGTATTCTTTTCTTTCAGCAAATTTTTGGGAATTCGAATCTGATAGGGTGACTTAATCAGCGTGCCCAGATCCTGCCCATTGAGTCGGACACGGGCGCTCTCACAGACACGTCCCAGGTCGAGCAACCACCCATCGGCCGCCCCTTCGGGTTTTTCAAAAGAGATCGTATACCTCGCCGTCCCCGAAAATTTCTTCAACGCTTCTCCGCCATAATTCGTCCAGGAACCCAATTCTCCAGTTTCAAGTGCAGTCGGCAGCTCCGGGCCGCCTTCTACAAATCTCACAGACCAGACGGCAGGGATCTTTTGAGGGGCGCCTATTGTTCTGAAATATCCATATAACGGTCCCCTGACGACGGTATCGAATGTTTTCAAAATGCACGATTCTCCGGGTGCAAGCTGTAGATAAACTTCAATCACACCGTTATTGTTAACGCGAAAAGCAGCCAGACCTCTCTCCTCAACCATGGGATTGAAAATTGCAACTGACCTTGCGCCAACCTGAAGTGGGACCCAGCCATCGATAGGATCATTGCCGCCATTGAGGATAAAGTAATAATGGCCTCGATCATGTTTACGACGTTCAAACTGGAGCCCTCTATCCACAAAGGACTCACGTTTGACTCCCGCAAAGGACAACAATTGCCCAAGATCTCTGCCAAGTAAGATCCTGCCGTTACC
>JAKEHZ010000126.1 GCA_022614735.1 Acidobacteriota bacterium
AGCCTATACCATCTTCTGGCTCATTTGATTGAGCATAGAATGCCCATCTCACTCACATATCTATCGCTCTGTCAGGCGCAGTATAGCTCGACTAAAAGTTACCGGGTGAGATGTCAGTCACAAATGAGCTGTGAGATTGGTCACAGTACTGATTGCGGATTGCGGAGTGCGGATTGCATTGTTGTTTTCCGATTCAATCCGCAATCCGCAATCCGCAATCAACACCTTCTGGCAAGGGCATGCTGGTCGTGGATTGTAATGCGATAATTGCGGTCAATTGAAATATAGCCACGCTCTTTGTAAGAAACTATGACCCTGTTGATGTGTTCGCGCGAAGCCCCAATCAAGGCAGCGATGTCGCCCTGCGTCAGACGAATGCCAACGTAAATTTCTCCGTTGGGCCGTTGCTGTCCATACTGCTCCGCGAAGGAGAGAATCTGGCGTGCCACACGACCTTCGACCGATTGTGTGGCCAGTGTTTGAATCTTATCGTTGGCGTGGCGCAACCGAGTTGCCAGAATACATGCCAGGTTGTAGGCCAACATCGGCATTGTCATCAGGTATCGCTGAAAATTTGCGCGGTCGATCCAGAGCAGAGTCGAACTTTCAATTGTGACCACGCTGGCTGAACGGATGGCCTGGCCGAGCGCGCTCATCTCTCCGATGATTTCGCCCGGGCCAAGGATTGCGACGATAACATCGCCTCCGTCTTCCTGTTCGATGTGTACTTTGACGGTGCCGCTGAGAATCAGGTAGACAACTTCGCCCGCCTGCTCAGCGGTCATTAAAGTTGTGTTAGCGGAAAAGGATTTACGGTGAATCAACCCGTTCAACTCGACAAGATTATCGGGCGGCAGATTTCGGAACAGGGGCATGTCAAGTTCGCCTAAGTCAAATCCTGTTGATTCACCACGTTTCATAAAATGAATCAAAGAGAGACCGCGAAAAACACGAAAAAGTCCTAAAATTTCGCGTTTTTCACGCTCCCTACTGCCGCGCCTGCCAGGAATCTGAGCAGTGCGGAATTAAATTCCACTGATTTTTCCAGCTGAGGCACATGTCCACACTCGTTGATGAACACTTTCTGCGCACCAGGGATGTCCTGAGCGAAAGCTTCGCCCATCGCCAGCGGCGTTAATTTATCTTCGCGGCCCCAAATCACCAGAGTTGGCGCCTTGATCGTCTTCACTTTTTCATCGATGAAATCCTCGCCGCGTAAAACCGAGTCTATGAATGAGTTGATCGTATAGCCATCGCCTCTTTTCAGTTTGTTGGTGAAAGCCAGGGCGATACTTGCGTCGGTCGTCATTGCCTTATTATAAAAAACTGCTTCGAATGTACGTTTCATATCCGCAGTCGTTGAAGGGTTGAGCATAGTGTACAACTCCTTGGTCAACTCCTGCCCACCATAACGCTTCGGGGTGTAGCCAGCAGCGCAGACCAGCACCAGTTTGTCTACCTTCTGAGGATGAGCGTTGGCAAAAGCAACCGCCGTCCATCCACCGAGCGAGTTGCCGACGAGAGTTGCCTTTTCTATCCCAAGTTTTTGACAGAAGAGATCGAGGAATTCGACCAGCGTCGCCACACGATAGTTCATTATCGGCTTGTCCGATTTTCCGAAACCGATCTGATCGGGCACATAGACGTGATATTTCGATGCGAGCGCGGGAATCGTCGGTGCCCAGTTGGTTGCATCGCCGCCGAGCCCGTGTAGAAGAATGACAACGGGCCCCGAACCTGCTTCCAGGTAGTGGATCTTCTGGCCGTATATTTCGATTTGCTTTGAGATCGGGGCTGCCGCTTGCGAAAACGCTGTTGTTGTGAATGTCAACGTCACCAGGACGGCGGAGATCAGAATTCGAGATATCTTAGCCATTTTCGCTCTCCTTGTTGAGATGAGATTGAGAAAGTCCTGTTGAAGCAGAAGCGAATGTATCACATCGTGGCTTGAACTTTAACCCCCGCTCTGCTACTTTTAAAGTCTTAATTCAACCACGATCACGATCACAAGAGGTTCAAATAAAGGTTTAGATCTAAATTTGGAGGAAAATAGGATTCGTAATGTCTTTAGCAAAAGAAGCTAAACTAGGTATCATTTCGCAGTACAAGACTCACGACACGGATACAGGGTCGCCTGAGGTTCAGGTTGCTCTGCTGACTCAGCGCATCAATGAGCTCACAGATCACTTCAGAACACACGCGAAAGACAATCATTCACGTCGTGGCTTGCTGAAGCTGGTGAGCCAGCGCCGCAGTCTTCTCGACTATCTGAAGCGTCGTGATATCAATCGGTACCACGATTTGATCAATCGTCTAGGCTTAAGAAAATGAACAAGGTTGAAAATGACAGGCGGCGTCAGTAATTGGGACGCCGTTTTCGTTGTGCAGCCGAACGTGACGGCACGTGATTCCCAATCCAACTGCCAATCCAACTGTTTGATATGCCAGTTGGTCCGCCCACCAGGAGCGCCGGGAAGACGACGAATTCATCCGACGACGAGAAACTCGCCCCTATGGTTGTTCGGATGCCCTCAGCGCCATCATCAATCCAGGCTGCCTAAAGTTTGGGCCAAATTCGGCCGAATTCCATTTGAGCACCAGAGTGAACGAGGTTATTGAGAATCCTGAGAGGATAAAAAGTTTACGTCTACATTCGAGCCATAGTAAAGCTGCGCCCGGATGTATCGACTGTCCATTGTTGTTGTTGAGAGGAGATAAAAGATGTTTTTGAAACAAGCGATTAACTTAGGTGGCCGCGAACTCACGATTGAGACAGGCCGCATTGCAAAACAGGCAGACGGGGCAGTACTCGTCAGCCAGGGTGAAACGGTCGTGCTGGTGACAGCCGTTTCTGAACGCGAGCCAAAGCTGGGATTGGATTTCTTCCCGCTGACGGTCGATTACCGCGAATATGGCTATGCCGCAGGACGCATTCCCGGCGGCTATTTCAAACGCGAAGGACGACCTACTGAAAAGGAGATACTGACTTCACGATTGACTGATCGTCCCATCCGTCCACTCTTCCCCGAAGGGTATCGGTTCGAGACGCAGATCATCTCGATGGTCATCTCCGCTGATGACGTAAACGACCCGGATGTCCTATCGATCACCGGGGCGTCTGCTGCACTCTACCTGTCTGACATTCCATTCGATAACCCGATTGCCGGTGTCCGCGTCGGTCTGGTTGAGGGCAAATATCTTGTCAATCCGACTTATGAGCAGCTGCGCAACTCGCAGCTCAACCTGATTGTTGCCGGGAGCGAAGAGGCCATCGTCATGGTCGAAGCCGGCGCGAAGGAAGTCAGCGAAGAGGTGATGCTCGAGGCATTGATGTTTGCGCACGGCGAGATCAAAAAACTCTGCCAGCTGCAGCGCTCGATGTCCGAAGAGCTTGGCGTTCGGAAGCGCGAATACACGCCAATTCAGATCAATGAAGATCTCTTCAAAGAACTCGAGGAGAAGTTCTCCGCGGAACTGCGCGAAGCGCTCGACGTCTCGAACAAGTCGAAACTTGAGAGCTATCAGAAGATCGATGAGCTCAGGAAAACCGCGATTGAAACCTATCCGGAAGAAGAGCCGGAGAAGCGCGCCGAAGCGGGAGAACTTTTCGACCGTTTAAAAGAGCGCATCTTCCGTGATGATATCCTGAACAACCGCCGCCGGCCCGATGGCCGCAAGTTTTCAGAGATTCGCCCGATCTCGATCGAAGCCGGCTGGCTGCCACGGACACACGGCTCGGGGTTATTCACGCGCGGTGAAACTCAGGCGCTGGTCACGGTTACGCTCGGGACATCGCAGGATATTCAATATGTCGACAGCCTGGAGACTGGCGAATACAAGCGCCGGTTCATGCTCAATTATAACTTTCCGCCGTTCTCGGTGGGTGAAACCGGACGGATGGGAAGTCCCGGACGTCGAGAGATCGGTCACGGCGCGCTCGCGCAGCGCGCGCTCGAAGCTGTCTTCCCCGGCGAAGACGCATGGCCATATACGGTGCGTATCGTCTCGGACATCACGGAATCGAACGGGTCGTCCTCAATGGCAACCGTCTGCGGCGGCTCGCTCGCATTGATGGATGCGGGCGTCCCGATCAAAGCGCCCGTCGCCGGCGTCGCGATGGGATTGGTTATGGAGGATAAAAAGTTTGCGGTCCTGACAGACATCGCAGGCGCTGAAGACCACTATGGCGATATGGACTTCAAGGTCGCGGGCACACGCGATGGGATCACCGCACTGCAGATGGATATCAAGGTCACAGGGCTCAACACGCAGATTCTCGCCGATGCCCTCGAGCAGGCGCGCAAAGGTCGTCTCTACATCCTCGATAAGATGGAAGAGGTCATCGCTGAGCCGCGTCCCGAGATCAGCAGGTACGCGCCACGCATCCTGACGCTGCAAATCCCTGTCGACAAGATCCGCGATGTGATTGGACCAGGCGGCAAGGTCATCCGAGGGCTTCAGGAGAAGACCGGCGCGAAGATCGACATCTCCGACGACGGCAAGATCTCCATAGCAACCCCGAGCGGTGAAGCAGCCGAACTCGCGCTGCAGATGATCCGCGATTTGACTGCCGAAGCCGAGGTCGGGAAGACTTATCTCGGCACGGTCTCTCGGATCGTCGATTTCGGCGCCTTCGTCGAGATCTTCCCCGGCCTTGACGGTCTGCTGCACGTCTCCGAAATCGCTGACTACCGCGTGCGCGATGTCCGCGACGAGTTGAAAGAAGGCCAGCAGATCCTCGTCAAATGCATTGGAGTTGAGGGCAACAAGATTCGCCTGAGCCGCAAGGCAGTGCTCAAAGAAGAGAAGAGGGCCAGAGGCGGGAATAATTAAATAACCGTGGAGGTTACTCTGCCAAGCTGAAGAGAGAAAACGGAACAAACGGAAATAACGGAACAAACGGAAATTTTTCAGGAATTTCCGTTTGTTCCGTTATTTCCGTTTGTTCCGTTTCCTCTTATTCCATTCATTTTATGTACACGGGAGAAAGCATGCGAATCATCTTCAGTGTGATCTCGATCTTATGTCTTTTGATAACAAGCGCCCTGTTCACATCAAAGATCGCCGAGACTCAAACTCAATCAGCCAACGAACTCAAAGACCCGCGTGAACGCCATCTGACCAACATCAAACAACTGACCTTCGAAGGTGAAAACGCTGAGGCCTATTTCTCTGCCGATGGCAAGAAGCTGATCTTCCAGAGCACAGCGAAGGCTGACGGCTGCGATCAGATTTTCTCGATGAATATTGATGGGTCGAATAGGAAGACACTCTCGAACGGCGAGGGCAAAACGACCTGTTCTTATTTTACCCCGGATAACAAGTACATCGTTTATGCATCGACGTTCAAAGCCTCTCCGATCTGTCCGCCAAAGCCAGATTTTTCCCGAGGCTACGTCTGGGGCCTCTTTCCGGGCTTTGACATCTTTCGCGCGAACCTCGATGGATCGAACGTCAAGCCGCTCACGACCACGGACCGTTACGATGCCGAAGCGACCATCCGCAAAGACGGCACGATCGTTTTTACCAGCCTGCGCGATGGCGATCTGGATATCTACACGATGGATAAGAATGGGATGAACGTGAAGCGTTTGACCAATGAACTTGGATACGACGGCGGGCCGTTCTGGAGTTATGACGGCAAGCAGATCGTCTATCGCGCGTATCATCCGGAGAGTGAAAAAGAGAAATCCGAATACCTTTCGTTGCTCAAAGACAATTTGATTCGGCCAAGCAAACTCGACCTCTGGGTGATGGATGCTGCTGGCTCCAATAAACGCCGAGTGACTAACAACAGCAAAGCTAACTTCGGGCCGTACTTTTTCCCCGACGGCAAGCGCATCATCTTCTCATCAAATGTGGACGATCCGAAAGGCCGTAACTTCGAGCTGTACGCAATCAATGTCGATGGGAAGGGGCTCGAACGTCTGACGTTCAACGAGGTTTTCGATGGCTTCCCCATGTTCTCACCCAATGGCAAGAAGCTGGTCTTTTGTTCCAATCGCAATGCAGCCAGGCAGGGTGATACGAATGTGTTTATAGCTGATTGGGTCGAGGCGATAAATCCTGACACCCGCCAGTAAGTTAATCCAGGTATCGGAATTAAGTTATCGGCAAGTTTCATAGTCCGGGAAATAATTTCAACACAAAGGATCAAAGGGTCAAAGGATCAAAGAATCAAAGGACCAAAGGCGGAAAGAGATTTGATTTATCTCTTCTTTGACCCTTTGTGTTGAAATTGTTTTCCGGATTACGAAACTTGCCGTTTTTCGCCTATTTCGCCTGCTTCGCGTTCTTTCTTTTAGAAGATGAACTTCAGCGCAAGCTGTATATTTCGGTGCTGCTCGGCATTATTGATGTTGTCGAACAGACCGCCCCGCGTCACCTGAACCGTCGAATTGCCATTGGCTATGTCATTTGTGCCGCCGGCAACAAATAGATTCGGGTGATTGAAGAGATTGAAGAATTCAGCGCGGAATTGCAACTTCTTCGTCTCCGTAAAGTTGATGTTGCGGAAGAAGCTGACATTCCATGTCTGGAATCCCGGCGCGCGGAAGGTGTTGCGCCCGAGTGTGCCGGCAAAAGGCCCATTAACCGATGGCGTGGGCGACAACCCTGTCAGTTCGATGTAATCGAATGTGCCGCCAGCGCCGTCTACCGGCCTCGGCGATGATAACTTCCTCGGTATTGCGCCGGTCACGAGCGGGCGAATCGTCTGCTGACCATTGTTGTCTGCCTGCCCGCTGTCGAACACGGTGAACGGAATTCCCGTGCGGAAACTCAGCACACCATTCATCGCCCATCCGTCGAGGACGGCCTTTACGATGCCGTTGTTTAGATTCTTCGCAAACGGAATGTCCCAGTTGAAACTGGTGACGAATCGATGACGCACATCGAAATCTGCATCACCTTTGTCGCCTCCCGGGTTGAAGGCATCCTGGAATCCGAACACGCCGAATGCGACCCGCGAAAGCAGATACGAATCGCCGAAAGTCGATGACTGATTATCAATCGCGTGCGACCACGTGTATGCCGCGCGGAATTGCAATCCGGCGCTCTTGATGTAGCGACTGTCAACGCTCGCCTGTAACGAATGGTAATTTGAGTGACCATCGTTGGCTCGAATGTTGATGTTGCTGATGTCGGCGTTCAAGCGTCCGGGGCGCCCCAACAATACGCCGCTGCCGCGACGATTGACGTTGTTGAGCGAGTAGAGCTTGATCCCGTTCGATCCGGCGTATGCAAGCGAGACTATAAAATTGTTATTCATCTCGTGCTGGAGGTTGGCATTCCAGACATTGGCATACGCCGTGCGCAGGTTCTGATCCAACCCGCGCGCCGATGAAACGTAGCTTTGTCCGGAAACAGTTGACAGCGCCCCATACTGATCGACATTGGCCGTGATCGGTGCGCCCGGGTCGTTGGCCGAGCCGACGACGAGCACCGCATAGTTCGGCGGATTCTGGATCACGTTGAAGAGCACGTTGCCGAAGTTGCGGTCGTAGAAGATGCCGTAACCGGCGCGCAGAACGGACTTTCCATTGCCGAATAAGTCATAAGCCAGACCGATACGCGGAGCGAAGTTGTTGTAATCCGGCCTGTAAAAACGGTTCTTCAGATCGCCCGTCTGATTGATCGTCAGATCAAAACGACCGTTCGCAATCTGCTCGAGCAGATTGTTGCCCTCACCAAAGTAAAAGTTGGCGTCCAGCGGGCGCTCGCGTCCTGGACTGTAGAGCACGCCGAAGTACTCCCAACGCAGGCCGGCGTTGAGCGTCAACCGTGGCGTGATTTTGTAAGTGTCTTCGGCAAACCAGGCGAGCTCGTTGTAGTGGAAGTGGCGCGTGAAGCTCGGGGCTGTGAAAGGTGCATTGAGCACTCCACCCGGAAACTCGCCCTTCGGATCAACGGCAATTTGGTAGTCCTGAATATTTCCGCGGATGAAATCCTGGACGCTGCCGAAATCGGCGGTCGCATTCTGGAATGCTCCGAATGCCCTGTTATCGCGGATGTGAATATACTGGCCGCCGAATTTGAGTGCGTGGTTGTTGAGCAACCAGGTCGCCGTCGTAAATCCTTGATAGAGGTTTTGCGGCCCGCCGAAGGGAATTGCGGCGCCGAGCGTGCTGGCCGTCGCGAAATAACCGGGTAAGACGACGTCGCCATCGGTCTGTGAGGCGATCACTTCGCTGATGAAGAAGCTCGGTGAAATGGGCGCGCTTCCAAGCGGCTGGTTTTCGAGCAACCGGTTGTAGATAAATCGTGATTCCGTGACGACGCGCGGCGACCACGTCCGCGTCAATTGCAGAGTGAAGTTTTGATTGCGCTTATTCACACCTGTCGTGAACCCATCATAAGGGCTGAAGCTGTTTGTCCCGACCTGCCCGTCAATCCGCTCGTAGGCGTAGCGGCCAAAGAGCGATGTGCGATCGCTGAAGGAATGGTCTACACGTCCTGTCCAAAGGAAAGTGTTCTGAGGCAAATCAGCGCCGGCATCACGAGGTATCGGCAGTGTCACACGCCCAAACAGCGGTGTGCCCGGCGCGATTGGGGCGCCGGTCGAAGAAATGAGCGTGTTGCTCCCGGTCAAACCCAGATCCGCAGCCGTGATTAAACGACCTGAGATCGAAGGCGCCGGGAATTGGCTGAAGACGCTTTTTGTTGCGCTCGAAGAGGCGGCGATCAATTGCGGCGTCGGCACGAAAAACCCTGTGTTGACGCTGCTGCGGATCTTCAGCCACTCGGCCGATCCAAAGAAGAAGGTCTTGTTCTTGAT
>JAKEHZ010000127.1 GCA_022614735.1 Acidobacteriota bacterium
CGCTGATGTGACCATTGACGAAACAACAGCAACCTGGAAAGGTTGCTGTACAGCAATCCGCAATCCGCAATCAGGCGTGCCCTGGCAGTTGAAAAACGAAAAATTGACAGCTGTTGTCTGTTTACATAAGATATTTGCTGAGTCCAAGTAGCAATACCTTCGATAACATTTGCCTCGATCATGACACTGAGGCGGTCTGGAAAAGCAAAAGATGGGATCTTTGGGTCAGGAATTGAAAAGGGCGCGCGAGGAGCGTGGAGTCACACTTCATGATATTGCCAATGCCACGCACATCGGAGTGCGCTTTCTACAGGCCATCGAAAACGACTCCTACGATGTCCTGCCGGGTGGAGTATTCAATCGTGCCTTCGTTCGCAAGTTTGCCAAGCAGGTAGGCTACGATGAAGAGCAGGCGATCAGGATTTACGAAGAGCAATTGGAAGAGATGGGAGGTGAGCCGCAGCGGAGATATTACACAGGACTCGAGGACCTGGATGCCAGACCAACATCGGGTAATGGCCTCTTGTTCAGTCTTTTGGCGCTCATCATCCTCGCCGCAGGAGCGTATGCGGCTTACGAATACTTCAAAAATCCACCATCACCAACTGAGGCAGGTGGAAGTCAGCCTTTGGTAACTTCGACGCCTTCTCCAACTCCGACTGCGACACCAACGCCAGAGCCGCCAGTGGTCGCATTTTCACTCAGACTTCTGTTAATTGCCGATACCGATCAATGCTGGGTGAAGGTGGCGGCGGATGAGGAGGAGGCGGAGGAGGCGACTCTCAAACCAGGTGAGCTGCGGGAGTATAATGCCAATGAAAAGTTAATTTTGAACCTGGGTAATGCTCCCGCATTGAAAGTTACTCTCAATGGGCGCCCGGTAAGTTACACTAAACTTGTCTCGAGTCAGAAAAGTGTTGTGGCCAGGAATGTCGTTATTACAAAAGACAATTATCAGCAGTTTATCGAATAGCATCTGTTCTATGGCGGTAGATGCGCGTGTGGGACGATGTCCCAGTCGATGCGCCTGTAAGATTTCTGAAATTTAATCCTCCCGCGCGCAATCAAACACGCGCGGTTTTTGCTTATATGGTGCTCAGTTATGATGAATGAAAATTTGATTGAAGCCTTAACATTCGACGATGTGCTCTTGATACCGGCCTATTCCGAGGTTTTACCGGCTGAAACCGAGACGACCACTAAATTGACGCGCAACATCAATCTCAATATCCCCATCCTCAGCGCGGCGATGGATACTGTGACTGAAGCTCCCATGGCCATTGCCATCGCCCAGCAGGGAGGGATTGGAGTGATTCACAAGAACCTCCCCATCGAAGCGCAGCGCGACGAAGTGGACAAGGTCAAGCGGTCGGAATCGGGGATGATTGTCGATCCCGTAACGATGACTCCGGATCGCAAGATCCGCGATGCGCTCGAGGTGATGAAGCGCTACAAAATATCCGGAGTTCCCATAATTGAGGGCGATGGCAAACTGGTCGGCATTCTCACCAATCGCGATCTGCGGTTTGAAACGCGACATGATCTGCCGGTCTCGGAAGTGATGACGAAAGACAATCTCATTACAGTCCCGGTCGGCACGACACTGCGTGAGGCCGAGGGCATACTCCAAAGGCACCGCGTTGAGAAGTTATTGGTCGTTGATGAGCATTATCATCTCAAAGGGTTGATCACGGTCAAAGACATTCAAAAGGCGATCAAGTATCCCAGTGCGGCGAAAGATGAGATTGGGCGATTGCGTGTGGCCGCGGCGATCGGCGCTACCGGAGATTACCTCGAACGAGCGACGGAACTGCTCAACGCGCGAGTCGATGTCTTGGCGATTGATACTGCACACGGGCACACCTCGCGTGTGCTCGAAGCAGTCAAAATGGTCAAAAGACGCTTCCCCGATGTCGATCTGATCGCAGGCAACGTCGCGACAGCTGAAGGAACGAAAGCCTTAATTGCTGCGGGCGCCGATGCCGTGAAGACCGGTATCGGCCCTGGCTCGATCTGCACGAGTCGAGTTGTCAGCGGTTCGGGCGTTCCTCAAATCACAGCTATCGTCGAAAGCGTCCGTGGCGCGCAAGGCTCGGGCGTTCCGATCATTGCCGACGGCGGCATCAAACACTCGGGAGACATCACGAAAGCCATCGCTGCGGGCGCAGATACAGTGATGCTCGGATCGCTGCTGGCCGGCACGGATGAGTCACCGGGTGAGATCATTTTGTATCAGGGCCGTAACTTCAAATCATATCGAGGTATGGGTAGCCTGGCGGCGATGAGGCAGGGAAGCAAGGACCGCTATGCACAGGAGAGGGAAGAGGTCGAGAGCAAGCTGGTGCCCGAAGGCATAGAAGGCCGGGTGACCTACAAAGGCTCGCTGGCCGGTCTGATTGCGCAACTTGTCGGCGGCTTGCGAGCGGGGATGGGATATACCGGCTGTCGCAATATTCGAGAACTACAACAGAGGACGCGATTCATAAAGATCACGGCGGCGAGTTTGAAAGAATCTCACGTGCACGATGTGCTTATCACCAAGGAAGCTCCGAATTATCGGGTGGAATAAGAGAGAATACGAAACAAACGAAAAGAAGCATGTTTCTTTTCGTTTGTTTCGTTTATTTCGTTTGTTTCGTATTCTCTCTTCATTCTGACACCTTCTTCGACTTCGGTCTCTGGTTCGCCGCTAGGACTCTCTTCCGCATCCTGATTGATTTCGGCGTCACTTCGACCAACTCGTCGTCAGCGATGTACTCGATCGCCTGTTCGAGTGTCATTTCGCGCACAGGGACTAATCGCAATGCTTCGTCCGCCGTCGATGCGCGCATATTGGTCAGCTTCTTCTCACGCACGATGTTCACGTCCAGATCGACCTCGCGCGAGTTCTCACCGACAATCATCCCTTCGTAAACTTGAGTGCCGGGTTTAACGAAAAGCTCGCCGCGTTCCTGAAGGTTGTAGATCGCATATGCTGTTGCATCGCCGTGGCGATCTGCAACAAGACTTCCTGTGCCGCGTCCTGGCAGTTCGCCCTGCCATTTACCCCAGCGCAAAAACAGCGTGTTGAGTAAACCAGTGCCTTTTGTTTCAGTCAAAAATTCATTGCGGAATCCGATCAGACCGCGGGAGGGAATCTCGAACTCCATGCGCACGCGTCCGTGACCGTGATTAATCATCTTCGTCATAGTGCCTTTGCGGCGTCCCATCGCCTCGGTCACAACACCAATGAATTGCTCGGGGACATCGATCACGGCGAGCTCGATGGGCTCACTCAACTCGCCGTTGATTCGTTGCGTGACGACCTCTGGGCGCGAAACCTGGATTTCATAACCTTCGCGACGCATCTGCTCGATTAAAATCGCGAGCTGCAATTCACCTCGTCCGGAAACTTTGAAACTGTCTGGCGATTCGGTCTCTTCGACGCGGATAGCGACGTTGCCGAGAATCTCTTTATCGAGTCGTTCACGGATTTTTCTCGATGTAACGGATTGCCCTTCTCTGCTTGCGAATGGCGATGTGTTGACGCTGAAGATCATTGAAATCGTCGGTTCATCTACGACAATGCGTGGAAGTGGTTTGGGATCGACAGCTGAAGCGACAGTGTCGCCGATGTTGATGCCATCAATTCCGGCGAGCGCGATAATATCTCCGGCTTCGGCGTGCTCGATCGGAATCTGCTTCAGGCCCTCGAAGGTGTAGAGTTGCGTGATCTTCGTTCTTTCAATCTGACCGTCGTGCTTACAGACTGAGACTTGATCTCCGATTGCGACCGCACCGTTAAAGATGCGGCCAATTGCCAGACGGCCGACATAATCGTTGTAATCGAGATTGGCCACGAGTATTTGCAAGAGAGCGTTATCGTCGCAACGCGGCGGAGGGATGGTGTGCAGGATTTGCTCGAAGAGAGGGCGCAAATCCTGCCCCTCGTCTTCCAGATTGCGTTTTGCGAGACCGTCGCGTGAGACGGCATAGAGGATCGGAAAATCTATCTGCTCATCGCTCGCGTCCAGATCAATGAATAGGTCGTAGACCTCGTTGACGACTTCCTCCGGGCGCGCATCCTGGCGGTCAATCTTGTTGATGATGACGATGACCGGAAGTTTCTGTTCGAGCGCTTTCGACAATACGTAGCGGGTTTGCGGCAAGGGTCCTTCTGATGCATCTACGAGCAGGACTACGCCGTCAGCCAATTTCAGGACGCGTTCGACCTCCCCGCCGAAATCTGAGTGCCCCGGCGTGTCGAGGATGTTGATTTTCGTCGAGCCAAAATGCAGGGCGGTGTTTTTGGCCATAATCGTGATGCCACGTTCGCGCTCAAGATCGAGCGAATCCATGACGCGGTCAACGATGCGTTCGTTGGCGCGAAAGAGACCTGACTGTTTGAGCAGAGCGTCAACCAGCGTAGTTTTGCCGTGGTCAACGTGGGCAATGATTGCAATATTGCGGATGTCTTCGCGAAAAGATTTCTCTGGTTGCATAAAAGTGCAGACTGGCTCTCGATCATCAAAGGTAATAAGCAAGTAAAAACTATCCTAACATAACCCGAGTCTTGAGTTGGATGATCAACCACGGGGAACACGGGGAACACGGGGAAAAATCAGAGAAATTGCGCGTTTATTCTTATCTTTCCTTGCTCATTTCCAATATTTCCCCGTGTTCCCCGTGTTCCCCGTGGTTGATCATCCAACTCAAGATTCGGGTTAACATAATTGAATACTCAAAAGAGAACGCGAAAATTCTCCCACGAAGCTGAAAATGATTTTCATTCAAATTTTTCAATGATTTAACAGACTATTTGACACCTCTGCGCGCGGTCGTTATTTTGGGTTTGAAGAGGCGGAAAATCTTAATCACTGGTAGATATATAAAGAAGGAGAGTAAAGATGGGTGTGCAGAACGCGAATGTGAATGTGATCGAATCGCTTAACATGGCTCTCTCGCTGGAATACTCGGCAGTAATTCAATACAACCAGCATCGCTTCCTGCTGACTGGCAAAGATCGTTTGGTCTATTCCGACTTTTTTACGGATGCGAGTAAGGAAGCACATGCGCACGTCACCAGTCTTGGCGACAAGATTGTAGCTCTCGGGGGCGTTCCGACGGTGGAGCCTGGAGTCATCCGTCAGGCGACATCCCTGGCTGAAATGTTGAAGCAGGATCTGGAACTCGAGAGGGAAGCGCTGGAGGCTTATCTGAAGGCCTGGGAAGCATCGGAAGACAATCGTCCACTGCGGTTCTGGCTTGAAGACATCATCCGCAGTGAGCAGCTGCATATTGACCAGCTGGAGAAGATTACCTCTGAACGCGAGGTGCGATCGGATCGCGTGAACCGTGAAATACGATTCCGCGGAGTTAGTTGATCGCGCTTTTTACTCGATCATCAGCTTGCGTCGCGGATTGAGACGCAGAGAGAGCTGTCTGTGATCTCGATCCGCGAGCGAATTCGATTACTTGAGCCAGGGCGCCGGCCGGGATATTACGGTCTTCAATATGATTGCGAGCATGTGAGAGCAGGCGCTGCAATTGCCCGATTTTATCCGCAGGAAGCGGAATGGTCTTCTGCCTCTGCCAGCCCAGAGTCTCATGCCAGGTCGATAATTGGAGTGTGACTACATCCCCGCCATCGCCCTCACAAAGGACAACCTCAACTCGAGTGTCACCGACACCCGCCTCCAGACAGCCAATAATTTCGCTCTTTTGCATCCCCATAGCAAAAACCAGTGATCCAAACAAATCTGCAGTTGAAAGTCATTTTCAACTAGATTAAATTATATAGTTTGGAGGGGAAGTGTCAAGTATTTGTTTTAGGAAGAGGAAAAAAAAGTGTAAAGGCGAGAACGCGATTGCGTGTAGGAGCCACTTTCATTAAATTTATGACTAGCAGTGTGAATACGAAAGATAGATGCGGGAGGAAACATGGCTGAAGTTATCAAATGCGTGCGTTGCAGTCAGAAGTTGCCCGGGTTGGAGAAGGCGCCCTTCGGTGGCGTTTTAGGAAAGAAGATCCACGAGCAGGTCTGTCAGGCGTGCTGGAAATCCTGGCTGGCCACTCAGAATCAATTGATCAACCACTATGGTTTGAGCACGATCAATCCGGAACATCAGCAGTTTCTGATACAAAATATGGAAGCATTCCTTTTTGGTGAAGGGTTGCAGGCGGAGATCGACACCTCATTGGAGGGCACAATTTCGCACTGATATAGTGTGAATTGACAAGGGACACGCCGCCGTATATCTTTTCGCCCGGTTGATCTTCGCAGAGGTCGGTGTTTAAGCTTGTCTTAAGCAAGATTTCGCGCAGTCAGCTTTGGAACAGGCAGTGAATATTATGAGGAAAGAGAAATACGTGGGTATTACACCCGATGATGACAACGATATTAAGATCATAGATGATCTCTCGGCCTTACGTGGGGGAGATAATGGGACGGGTGGTTTATTGGGTGAGATGCGCTCGCTCTTGCGCGACATCGTCTTCGCGGGTGTGATCGCGATTCTAATTGTCGTTTTTGTCGTTCAGCCGGTCCGAGTTGAGGGGCAGAGCATGATGCCCAGGCTTCATGATCAGGATCGCATCTTCGTCAACAAATTTATCTACCCGTTGCGCGAGTGGCTCGGTGACCAGGAGCCGATCAAGCGCGGTGATATTGTCGTCCTGCTTTTCCCGAACGATCCATCGAAATCATACATCAAGAGAGTAGTCGGGCTGCCTGGAGAGAGGGTTGAAATTCATGATGGGAAGCTCTTCATTAATGGCGAGCAGGTGGATGAGCCTTACCTGGATTCGGAGTATCTTTCACACGATTCAACACCGAGCCCGCAGGAAGTGACTTCTCACCATTACTTCGTCATGGGTGATAACCGGAACAACAGCAGTGACAGCCGCAGCTGGGGTCTGGTGCCTGAGAAATACATTTACGGCAAGGCGATCTTCCGTTACTATCCTTTTATGCCTCTCGAACGTGTTGGAAAGATTGAATAACCTCGAAGAATCAAAGAAAGATTCGCATAGAATCGATGCTCAAAATGAATTTTTGATGAAAGCGCGGAGCGCAGGCTATCCGCGCTTTCTTAATTCTCGGGGGAATTGCGCAATGAGGAGAGAGAAGGGGAATACCTAGGTTACGTATTCTCGCTTGACCTATGTTCAGGAATCTTCGTTTACTATTTGAGCTCTTCTGGCAGCCATTAACGGCGGTCAAACGTTTGCGAGACCGCGCGCCAGTCGGATTCGCTCTCAGTGCGGCATGGTTGATGACCCTGATTTATTCGCTTATTGCCACAGCACTGTTCGATTACGCAGAGTCAGGCGGAAGACCGATGTTGATAGCGGGTCGCGGAGATGGTGTTGTGGGTGGAGTTGCTCAGCTCTGGGTAGGAAGCTTTTTACAGGCGGCGAGGTGGGCTACAGTGGCCGTCTTATTCATCTCCGTCATCTATGTGCCAATCGCCATCTTGATTGCTAACCTGTTTGAACGACGTGCGAGTTATTCACTGGTGGTCCGCGAAGAATTCGCTTCGACCGTCTCTTGCGCTCTTGCCTCGCTCACCGCGTCGTTATTGATCACGATTTTTCCGGCAGCGATCATCAGCTGGCAAAGCACCTTTCTGAACAGCGAGGCGGTCGTGGGTTATTTTGTTCTGTTGATCGTTATTCCATTGCCGATTTTTGCGGCGCTGATGACGCTCTCAATTGGAACGATATTTCGAATCAGCTGGATATCTGCCGTCGCCACGACTATTCTTTCATTCCTGACCTTGCTTGGAATTCCGTTGTTGATGCAAGCTGCAACCTTCATCTGTGCCTCGCCACTATTGCTCCTGTTGCTCTTATTTTTACTGCGTGACCGGATCGACGATTTTATGAGGACAGCGCGAGCGCGACAGTCGTTCAAACAAAACCTTGAAGCCGCGACGCTTAATCCGGCAGACGCGTCAGCGCATTACAATCTGGGACTGCTTTATCAGACCAGGGGCGAATCCGATGCGGCGGCGGCGGCATTCCAGAGAGCAATCGAGATCGACACCAGAGAGACTGACGCGCATTATCAACTCGGACGCATCACCAGAGAGCAGGGGAGACTCAACGAAGCGATCGTGCACTTCGAGAAAGTTGTGCAGCAGAACTCCGTGCACAGCCATCACGAGATCTGGCGCGAGACGGGACTGGTTTACTATGAGGCCGGACAGTACAAAGATGCGCTGGAGATGCTCGATAAATTTATTAATGAGCGGCCTTCGGACGCGCAGGGCCGATACTGGCGTGGAATGACGCTTTATCAATTAGGCCGGATGGAAGAAGCAGTCCAGGAAATGCAGGAGTGCATTGAGTCGGTGAAGACCGCGCCGGCTTACAAATATCGCACTGAAAGACAATGGCTGCATCTGGCGCAGAGTTTTTTACGTGAAAGAGAGTAGGGATTACTGATTGCGGATTGCGGATTGAAGAAACCGAAGCCGCCACACAAATCCGCAATCCGCAATCCGCAATCCGCAATCAGTAATGAGGGAGGGGCGATGAGTAAATCAGCATTTCTGGCACTCGAAGATGGGAGGATATTTCGCGGGCGCGCCTGGGGCGCAGATGGCGAACGCACGGGCGAGATTGTTTTCAATACTGCCATGATGGGTTATCAGGAGATACTGACCGATCCTTCGTATGCGGGTCAGATTGTAACGATGACCTATCCGTTGATCGGCAATTATGGCGTGAATACTGAAGATGTCGAATCGCGCCGTCCGTTTGTCGAGGGCTTCGTCGTTCGCGAGTACTCCGAGATCAGTTCTAACTGGCGTGCCGGAATGTCGCTGGATGAATACCTAAAACGCCACGGCATCGTGGGCATTTCTGAAATTGACACGCGCGCCCTGGTCCGTCATATCCGCGAAAAGGGCGCCATGCGCGCCTGCATTTCATCGGTTGATCTGGTCGACAGTAATCTCATTGAAAAGGCGAGAAACGCTCCCGACATGTTGGGGCGAAATCTGGTTGATGAGGTCACCTGCGGTGATCCTTATGATTGGTCGAGTATCAAGGACGAACAGACGACGCTCGATCCCATCGCGGCTGTCCGCAATGAAGTCATGAATGTGTTGTTGCCCGGAGAAGAGCCTTTCAGAGTTGTAGCCTATGACTTCGGCCTCAAGTACTACATCTTGCGTTATCTCACAGCATTTGGTTGCAAGGTCACGGTCGTGCCTGCGCGCACTTCGGCCGATGATGTGCTTGCGCTCGCGCCGGATGGCATTTTCCTCTCAAATGGCCCGGGAGACCCGGCTGCTTTGCCTGAAATAGTCGGTGAAATAAAACGGTTGATTGGAGCCTCGCCGATCTTCGGCATCTGCCTCGGTCATCAATTGCTCGGCCTGGCGTTCGGCGGTAAGACGTACAAACTCAAGTTCGGTCATCGCGGCGGTAACCAGCCTATCAAAAACCTTCAAACAGAGCGTATCGAAATTACTTCACACAACCACGGTTTCGCAGTTGATCCGGACAGCCTGAATCCTGAAAAGATCGAACTGACTCACTTCAATCTCAACGACGGCTGCCTCGAAGGCATACGCCACAAAACGCTCCCGGTCTTTTCGGTGCAATACCATCCGGAAGCAGGACCCGGACCGCACGATGCGACATATCTCTTCCACGAATTCATCACGCAAATGCGCGAGCACCGTGAGCAGCTAAAAACTATTGTTCAGACGAAGGAATAACCTTCTTCGATGACCTGCGAGTCAGTAGCGCGCGCGGTACTGACTCGCGGGTCATCGACCTACCAGTAAATCTTCAGGCCGACCTGCATCTGGCGGGGATCGTTGACTTGGTTGGTCACGATTCCGAACGTATTGCCATTCAGGTTGGTGCTGCCTGTACCGAATACCGTTCGATTAAACGGGTTGAAGACTTCCCAGCGGAAATCTAAGCGCCGGTCCTCGCCGAGACTGAAGCTCTTGGCGATGCTGATATTCTCAGTCAGCCCAGGGAATGCGCGGACCTTAGGGTTGAAGCGCGTCGCGTTCCCAAATGCATCGGGCTGCGTGGGGAAAACGGAGCGGTCCAGGAAACGGTCGCGGGCCGGATCGAACTTGTCGCCGGCGATCGGCGCCCTCCAATTGTCGTATCCCGTGATCGTCGGACGCGTCTGGGCGTTGAAGATCGGCAACGGGTTGTTGCGCGTGACGGCGATCGGGACTCCGCTCACATAGGACTGAATCAGACCGACGCGCCAGCCGCCGAGAATGTGAGAGGCAAAGCCGCTGCGGAGCCAGCGCCGGCCGCCGCCGAACGGCAGCTCATAGAGCGTGTTCAGCTTGAGGGCGTGGGTCTGGTCGAATTGCCCGATCGATTTCTCGGCTCGGCGATTGTACTGGTCCTGAGCGCCGGCCCCGGTGAAGTACGTGTCTGAGTCGGTGAGTATCTTTGAGAATGTGTAGTTCCACTGAAACAGCAGCCCCTTTGAGAAGCGTCGCTCGGCCTTGATGACCAGCGCGTGATAGGACGAGTGGCCGCTCTTGTCGCCGCCCTGCGCGCCCGTCACGATGTTGAGGTACTGCGGGAACGGGCGCAGAGCCTGCGCCACAGTGCGTTGCTGCTGGATCGCAGGGTCGGAGAAGTGGGGATACGGGAGCGCGATGCCGTTGTCGCGTGCGAGCTGCGAGGTGGCCTGTGCGCGGAAGAGATTCAGGGCCCCTGTTATGCCGAGACGCCTTACATAATCATCCCAGATTGCGGTCGGTACCTGGTTCATATTGACGTTGCCCGTCTGTAGGTGCGCCCCGACGGTCGCGTTGTAAGCGACCTCGAGCACTGTCGACGAGGTCAACTGGCGTTGGACCGAAAAGGTCCAGTAGTAGCTCTCCGGGGCTCGTGCGGCATCGCTCGGCTGCCAGTGATCGATGTTGTTGTTATTTGAGAAGCTCGGGTCGATCAGGGGAGGAAGGGGGTAAGGGGGCAAGCCCTCATCCCAGTTATAAAGTTTCGTGATCCCTTGATTAGTCGACTCGAAGACGTACTGGCCGATGAAGCCGGCGAAGTGGCCGGAGCCGCTCACCACCGTGACCTTAGAGAAGGAGCGGCCGAAGGCGGCCCGCAGTGTCGTCTTGTCGGTTGCCGCGAACGCGATCCCGAGGCGCGGCCCGACGCCGCCGTACCAACCCGGGACCAGGCTACGCACGTTCTCGCGCCCGGAACCGAAACCGGCGAAGCGCAGCGCGCCGGGGTAATTGCCGACCTTCGGGTTCGGCCGGTCGGGAGTGAAGTCCGAATACTGATCGTCGTTCATCGAGACCGGCGGCAGGGTGAATTCGTACCTCAACCCGAGATTCAACGTCAGGCGGCGGCTCAGGCGCCAGTCGTCCTGGAAATAGAAGCCATAATACCGATAGAGCTGCGGCACCGAGCGGATGGTTTCAGTGCGGCCGAATATAGCCTCGCCGAGCAGGAAGGAGGCGAAGGAACTCCCACTCGTGGCACTGGTCGCGCCCGGGACTGACGTCGTCAGGTAACTGAACCTGGCGCGTCCGGCAATGTCCTGCTGTCCGAATCCTATCGCCCGCTGGCTCTGGAACGCGAAACCCATTTTGAAATTGTGTGTTCCACGATTGAGGCTGAAGTCGTCCTTGATGGACCATAACGGCTGCTCGGTTCCGTTGTCGGCGGTGCCACCCCAGCCGGAGAACTCGGTGAACTCGACGCCGGGAAAATTCGCCTTGCAATCAACCGAATTCTTGAAGCAGAGGCCGAAGTCCTCGCCGACGTTGGGCGAGCGGCTGAACTTGTAGAACTTGTTGCCGCCGACCGATAGGTGGTTCAGCATGCGGTTCGAGATCGTCCAGTCGTAGCTCATCCGGTAGGCCGACGTGGTGAAGATCTGCACCTGACCGTTCCAGAGCGGCTGGGGCAGCCCCGGAGGGCCCGACTGCCCGACTTTCTGGCTGAAGTCCGTGATGTTCATGAAGAACCCGAGATGATGGTTGGTCGAGAGATTGTGGTCGAGCTTCAGGCTCCACTTGGTCTGCGGATTGAGGATCGTTCCGGAAGTCACTCTATAGTTATTTCGGACATATCCGGACGTTCCCGGTAAGGCTCCCAGATTCGGCTGGACGGCCTGGCCGAACTTCATGACTTGCCTGCTGAACGCGCTGAAACGATTCTCTGGGATGATATTGTTGGGGAAAGGGTCGCGGATGAATCCCGAGCCGTTCGGGTTCGGCCTGGTCGTGGCCGGATCGTAGATCGGTATCAGCCGCCCGTTCGCATCAACCCATTTGGAGAAGTCGCCGTTGTACATCTCCGGCGTCGGCACGCTAAAGGTTTGGTCGTTGCCGCCAACGCGGTTCCGAAAACCCTCGAACGCGAAGAAGAAGAAGGTCCGGTTCTTTCCGTTGTAGAGCTTCGGGATCCAGACCGGGCCGCCCAGGCTCGCGCCGAAATCGTTCTGCTTGTATACCGACTTGGTTAGTGGGAAGAACCCGCGCGCGTCCAGAGCATCGTTGCGCAGGAAGTCATAGGCCGAGCCGTGAATCCGATTCGTGCCGCTCTTGGAGACGAACGTCATCACACCGCCGCCGGCCTGCCCATACTCAGCTTTGAAGCCGTTGGTGTCGACGGTGAATTCCGTGATCGCCTCGACCGATGGTGTAGTGTAGGCAATCTCCGCTGCATCGGCTGAGCGGTTCGTCGTCACTGAAATGCCGTCCAGCGTGGCGTCCCAGGCGGCAGCCTGACCACCGCCGAGCGAAAGCTGATTGTTGCGCCCCTTCGCCTCCGCCGTAATGCCGACCAGGTCGAAGGGGCTGCGCAGCGCGCCTCCTACGACAAGCGGCAGCTCATCGACCAGGCGGTTCTGGACCGCGGTCGAAATCTTGGCATTCTCAGTTTGCAGCCGCGCCAGATCGGGAGTCACCGTCACAACGTCGGAGAACTCGCCGAGCTCGAGCCTGATATCGAGGCGAACGGTGGTTGCCGCCGTCACGACCACGTTACCGGCAAGGTACTTCTTGAAACCCGGCAGGCTCACCTGGACCTGATAGGCGCCTGGCGCAAGCGGGACGTTGTACTCGCCCCCCGCACCGCTGATCGTAGTCTTGGTCGCGTTCGTTGCGGTAGCCACGATCGTGATCGTCGCGCCGGGACTTACAGCGCCGCTCGGGTCGGTCACGACCCCGGTAATGTTCCCCCATTCGGACTGCGCTGAGAGGGAAACTGGAGCAAGAAGGCAAAAGAGTACGTATGCGAGTTTCTGAAGCTGAGACGATCGCTGCATGATTCGACCTCCGATCTGTTGGTTACGGCTCGTACGGCTTTTTGAGCCTTTTCGTTAGCGTGGAATGATTACTACTAGAAGCTGTTGCGGGCGACTATATGCTTATGCGAGGGTAACCGCAAGAAGGAACGAGATGTTTTGCCTGCGGATGACCAGCAGTAACGCTGCGATTTGTCGGCGTCTGCAGGGACGCGGTTGGCCACTCCAGTGTCTGTTGGTATGACAATCTCTCGAACTCCACTTCGAATCTACTCATTTGCCTTTCTCCAATTTTCGCCTTATAAGATCTCCAAGTTCATCAACTGGCAGGACTGTCTCATCCAATGCCCGCAGTCCTGTGTTCAAGAGATACAAAAATCACAGCTGAGGAGATTTCGTATGAGACACACGGTTAAATTGATAGTGACGATCATTCTTTTGATGGTCGCTGGAACGATTACTGCCTTCGCCCAGGCCTCCGGCTCGACAGCTGAGCTGCGCGGACTGGTGACTGACACCAATGGCGCCGTAATTCCGGGCGCTAAAATCACACTCACCGATGTAGCAAAGGGTCTCAGCCGCACGGCGACGACTGATGGTGATGGCAACTACACTTTTATCGGCTTGCTGCCGAGTGCTTACAATCTAAAAGTCGAGGCTAAAGGATTCGCGTCCACCACGGCGAAAGTGGAATTTACCGTCGGCCAACAGGCAAACATTTCGTTTAAACTCGCCGCCGGTACAGTTGAAGTGAGCGTCGAGGTCGTCGCAGGCGGTGAAGTGGTTGACACAAATCGCACTGAACAGTCCTCGACAGTCGACGCGAAACAGATCACCAACTTACCGATCAACCGCCGCAGTTTCCTCGATTATGCGCTGCTTACACCGGGTGTGACCGATACGGACAGTATCGCAGATGCTTCGGACTTCCGCGTCGCGCAAACACCACAGACGGGGTTGTCTTTTGGCGGCAACAACGGGCGCGGCAACTCAGTCTCGGTGGACGGCGCTGAGACCATCGGCGCTTCCGGCGGCGTACAGGCAACTATCAGTCAGGAGGGTGTGCAGGAGTTCCAGGTCGTTCGCAACAGTTACAGCGCGGAGTTCGGCGGCGCTTCCGGCGGCGTGGTCAATATCGTCTCCAAATCCGGGGCGAACGGTTTCCACGGCAGCGCCTTCGGGTTAATCCGCGATCAACATTTTGATGCGCGCAATTTTTTCGACTACAACCCGGATGGTAAATCGTCCTTCAATCGCCAGCAATATGGCGGCTCAATCGGGGGGCCGATCAAACAGGATAAAACCTTTTTCTTCACCGTCGTCGAGCGATTGAGCCAGGAGAGGACGACGTTCGTCAACCTCTTGACCGACAC
>JAKEHZ010000128.1 GCA_022614735.1 Acidobacteriota bacterium
AATTTCCGTTTGTTCCGTTATTTCCGTTTGTTCCGTTTTCTCTCTTCTCAAATCTCAAATCTCAAATCTCAAATCTTTTATGAGGCAATAGATGATTGAAAAATCCTCTGCCGCGCTCGAGACCGCACGCAAACGCCCCCCCATCAAACATCTACGCTGGTACATCGGCGGTCTGCTCTTTCTTTCGACTGTTATTAACTACATTGACCGCCAGACGCTGAGCGTGCTTGCGCCTATCCTCAAGAGCGAATATAAGTGGAGTAACACCGATTTCGCGCTACTGATCATTGCGTTTCGCATTGCCTATGCGTTCGGCCAGACCGCTTCCGGGCGTTTTTTGGATAGGGTCGGAACGCGCAGGGGGTTGAGTTTAGCGGTCGCTTTCTATTCCATCGCCGCCATGCTGACATCCCTTGCTACCGGGCTTCGCAGCTTCGCCTTCTTTCGCTTTCTGCTCGGCGCGGGCGAATCGGCCAACTGGCCAGGCGCAACCAAAGCCGTCTCTGAGTGGTTTCCCAAACGGGAGAGCGGATGGGCCGTAGCGCTCTTTGACAGCGGATCTTCCATTGGCGGAGCCATTGCTCCGTTCCTGGTACTCTGGGTCTATTATACTTTCGGGAGCTGGCGGCCGGCATTCATCGTGACGGGCGCGCTTGGATTTATCTGGCTGCTGTTGTTCCGCCGGATATATCGCAGTCCTGAAGAACACCCACGATTGTCTGCAGAAGAGCGTGAAGATATTTTGGCCAATCGCGCCGATACGAGTGTGGTGGCTGAAGGACAGGCGAGCAAGCGGTTGAGTTACCAGACGCTGCTGTCGCTGCCGCAGACCTGGGGCATCATCATCGGTAAGACCCTGACCGATCCGGTGTGGTTCTTCATCACGGATTGGTTTGCGATATATCTGGTTACCAAAGGCTTCAAACTTGAAGAGAGCCTGATGGCGTTCTGGGTTCCCTTCCTGGCGGCTGATATTGGAAATTTCGCCGGTGGTGGGCTTTCGAGTTACCTGATCAATCGCGGCTGGTCGGTCGGTGCGGCGCGGAAATTTGTGGTCGTGATCTGCGCATTCGGGATGACGCTGCTGATCCCGACCGTGTTTACCAGCTCGTTTCACTGGCTGGTGGTCTGCTTTGCGATCTCGACACTCGCATATGCCGCGCTCTCAACCATGGTCTTGAATCTACCGGCTGATATTTATCCCACCGGCTCGGTGGCTTCAGTCAGCGGCATGAGCGGAACCGGCGCAGGCATCGGCACGATTGTAGCAACATTCCTGACGGGAATAATTTCCGATCGTTATTCATTCGAGCCGATTTTGATTGCCGCGAGTCTGGTTCCATTGCTGGCAATGATCGCCGTCGTAACGTTGGTGCGGAACAACAGCGCTACGCAGGAGGGGATTGTTAATCCGATCTAAAATGATTAGCTACCGTGAGATGACACCGGGCGACATTCCTTCGGGATTGGAGCTGTGTCGCAGCAGCCGCTGGAATCAGGTGCGCAGAGATTGGGAGCTTTTTCTGCAGCTCAGCCCGCGCGGGTGTCGTGTTGCAGTCAAAGACGAGCGGGTTGTCGGAACTGTCACTACTGTTCGCTATCAGGATCACTTCAGTTGGATTGGGATGGTCCTGGTTGATCCGCCGGAGCGCGGGCATGGGATTGGCACACAGTTGTTGCAGAGAGCCCTCGAGGTATTGAAAGATGAAGTGTCCGTACGCCTGGATGCAACGCCTGCCGGACATGAGGTCTACCGGAAACTGGACTTCGTTGATGAATACTCGCTGAGCCGAATGGAGAATGTGAGTTCGGTCTCATCGTCGGAAAAAAACAGTGCGCGGTTGATGACTGGAGCAGACCTGGCGGAGGTGATCGAAATGGATTGCGATGTCTTCGGCGCCGATCGGCGTGTAACATTATCGTGGATGCTTGATGGCGCACCGGAATACGCGTGGATTATCATGCGTGGCAGGCGGATCGCGGGTTACACATTTGGTCGTCACGGATATAATTTCGAGCATCTGGGGCCGGTCATCGCTGAAGACCAGGAGACTGCGCAGCAACTTGTTATGGCGTGTCTGAGCAGAACCGAAGGGAAGCCTTTCATCCTTGATGCTTCGCAACACGATCCTGAGTGGAGGCGCTGGCTTGAATCGATTGGCTTCAAGGAGCAGCGGCCATTCATTCGGATGTTTCACGGGTCAAATCCATATCCGGGTTTGCCTGAGAAGCAATTTGCAGTTTTAGGTCCCGAGTTTGGGTAACATTCAGAAGAGATGAAGAGGGAAAACGGAACAAACGGAAATAACGGAACAAACGGAAGATCTATAAAATTTCCGTTTGTTCCGTTATTTCCGTTTGTTCCGTTTTCCCTCTTCATCTCTCCTGACTGAACCTTCATTATTGAAGCGGAAAGGAAAGTGATATGTCAAAAACCAATGATTCACGTCGTGATTTCATCAGACGTACAGCTGCCGGTAGTATCGGCGGCGCCATCGCCTTAAACGCTGCGAGCTACTCGCGCATCCTCGGCGCGAATGACCGCATCGGTATCGGCGTCGTAGGTTTTTCAGAGCGCGCGCTGGACGCTTTGCTCCCGGCGTTTCTGCAGATCGCCGCCGCGCAGAATTGCGAGATCGTTGCCGTCTCCGACATCTGGAAGCTGCATCGCGAGGAGGGTGCGGCCTGGATCGGCAAACAGACAAATAAAACTATCGCACAGGCTCGCAACAACGATGAGCTCTATCAGATGAAGGATGTTCAGGCAGTGATCGTCTCCACGGCCGATCATCAGCACGCATTACACGGTGTCGAAGCGGTGAAAGCCGGACGAGATGCCTATATTGAAAAACCGCTCGCCAATCAGATGGCCGATGCGCACGCAATCTTGAAGGCTGTGAAAGAGACAAAGCGCGTCGTTCAAATCGGCACGCAACGGCGCAGTTCGAAGAACACTCAGCTCGCCCGAGATTTTGTTCAGTCAGGCGAATTCGGCCAGATCAATATGGTCGAGATGACTTCAAACGCAAATCAGCCTATGCGCTGGCGCCGCCCGAAGCTTGTGGAGGTCTTGCGTCAGGAAGAGACCGATTGGAAGCGATTTCTCATGGGACGCACGAAGGACGCATTCGATCCGCACAAGTACATAGAGTTTCGCCTCTATTGGCCATATTCCTCCGGCATCCCCTGCCAGTGGATGGTGCATCAGATCGATGCCTTACATTTCATTACTGGCCTTCCATATCCCCGCAGCGTCGTGGCCCAAGGCGGGATCTACCAATGGCGCGACGGGCGAATCAATCCCGACACGGTAACGGCGGTCTTTGATTACGGCCCATTGAACGATTCCTCGAAAGGGTTTCAGGTCATCTATTCGAGCCGCATGGGCAATTCGGCGCACGGCAATAGCGACACTTATTTCTCCAAAGATGGAACATTTGATTTGAGCAGTGGCAAGGTCTCGCGCGAAGGCGGTCTGACCGAACGTTACGCCAAAGGTCAATGGAAGCCCAGCACATTGACGGAGAGAACTCTCGGCGAAGAACGCAAAAGCAGAGAAATGGCAGATACGCGTACGGGAGCGGAGAACGCAGTAGTCGCGCATATGCGCAATTGGCTCGAGTGCGTTCGGAGCCGCCAATCGCCCATCGCCGACGTTCAGGCCGGCTACAACCACTCAGTTGCGCTCTGTCTGACGATCTCAGCCTTGCACAGCGGAAAGCGCGCGACATTTGACGATGGGAAACAGCAAGTAGTTCTTACCTGATCTACCGCTCGGCGCAGAGCGTTGACAACCATTCGAGATGAAGTGAGAATGCTGGATACGTGAAGAGTCTAAAAGAGTTTTCGCGTGTCCAGCATTTTCTCCCTAATCCCTCCCAACATCTACTAACCCTTCGAGTGAAAACCTTTTCAGAAAGGAAAGTAGATCATGAAATCGAGAGCCAGTAAGCTTCTGACTTCCAGCGTCAAAATGCAATTCATACTTGCCGCCCTGCTCGCAGTCATGATTGTCTCTGGAGGCTCTGCGTTCCAGCGGACCATCTCTTGCAACTCAGATGACATGAAGCGCAATTGGTGTTCGGTCGACACACGCGGTGGCGTCAGGTTGGTGAAGCAAAAGAGTGGCTCGCCCTGCGTACAGGGGCGAACCTGGGGCTGGGACCGCAACGGTATCTGGGTTGATCGCGGATGCCGTGCCGAATTTGAGATAGGCAGCGGTGGCGGTGGTGGCGGTGGTGGCGGCGGTTATGGATATCGAACCATCACTTGCAATTCAGATGACATGAAGCGCAATTGGTGTTCGACCAACACCCAGGGCGGCGTTCGGTTGGTGAGGCAAAGAAGTGACTCGCCCTGCGTGCAGGGACGAACCTGGGGCTATAACCGGGACGGTATCTGGGTTGACCGCGGGTGCCGTGCTGAATTTGAGGTTGGCGGCGGCGGTGGCGGTGGCGGCGGCGGCGGCGGTGGTTATGGATATCGAACCATCTCTTGCAATTCAGATGATATGAAGCGCAATTGGTGTTCGACCAACACTCAGGGTGGCGTCAGGTTGGTGAGGCAGAGAAGTGGCTCGCCTTGCGTACAGGGGCGAACTTGGGGCTATAACCGGGACGGTATCTGGGTTGACCGCGGTTGCCGTGCCGAATTTGAGGTTGGCCGGTACTAAAAGAGCGGGAGAGCGGGAGACGGGGAGACGGGGAGACTGGGGGACGGGGAGACGGGGCGACGGGGCGATGGGAGAGTATTTTCATTTTCCATCGCCCCATCGCCCCGTCTCCCCGTCTCCCAGTCTCAATTTTTACGGACGTTACTATCCTGCAAGGCGCTCAAAAAGTCTTTGATTCTGGCTAACTGCTTCTCTCTGACTATCCCCTCGACCCCGCCGATCTGGATTTCGATGTTGGGCGCTTTTGCAAGTTTTTCAATGTCGGAAATTCTGATCTCGTAGATCAGTGTTTCTTCAAGAAATTTCTCCCCGATCACGCTGGTATAGGTTGGCTTCGATGAGAGGCTGAATCGCTCGCCATCCATAAACAAAACTGCCTGACGATTTGATTCTTCTAAAAATCTCCATCGATGCGAGAGAGCGCGAAATACAATATTGGCATTTTCCGGACGCTGGATCAGACGCTCTCCCGCGAAGGCATATTGGATTTTGAAATCGAAAGTTTTTGTGACGTAGTTCTCCTTCAGCTTGATCTCTATCGAGGATGTTGAGGCGGTTGTTTGGTTCTTGCTTTTGTCGTAGTTTAGTTCTAAGCCTTTACCCTGAAATGACAATGTGAGGCAAATTATAAAGGCTAAATCTCGCATTGGGTTGATCCTTCCTACAGGGCATCGAATAAATGGTACCGTGAGGGCTATTTTTCTCACACAGAAAGATTTCGCAAATCGATACACATTCGTTCAAAATTCCTCTCTATGGGGGAAGGGTTAAGTTGTGAGGTTTGGAGTGAACCGGGAGAAACGCGCCAATGGCGATATTAAGAACGTTCGTCTCTCGCCAATCAAAGGGGAGTAGCGCCTCCGGACTAATCCGGTTGGTTCAATCAGCGCAGATAGTACGCCGATTCAGGCGATCAGGCAATACGAAAATGGGATTTGACGGATGAATCTGGCGGGAGTGCTGAGGGAAAAATAGCTCGGGAGTTTTTCAGGTACGTTGCTCTCGAAATCAGACGCTCTCGGAATTTGCTATCGAAGTGTTTCTCCCGCCAGAAATTAAGCCCCAGGTATTTGAGCGAGCCGAGGACGCCATAAGCAAGCACAAAGTTCAAATTACTGATGCGGTGCGCGACGGGCCGGCGAAAGGATGGTATGGCTGAGTTGGATACATCGGCCACCCCTAGCATCTCTGTATCCAGTCATCCACACATCCCTCGCTAGCCCGTGAACACACTGCATCCGCTGTCAGACAGAGTGAGAGTGAATCTCAATGGGCTGCAGCTTTCTTGCTCTTCGCTTATATAAGACGTGGGAAAGTGGTCTTTATCCCAACCTGTGAAA
>JAKEHZ010000129.1 GCA_022614735.1 Acidobacteriota bacterium
GCGATCTCCTTTCTGATCATATCCACAGAAAGTCTAATCGCACGATGGCTTTATCAGCTATGACCACAATTCAGACTCATTTTTTGTCCTGTAGAGAGGAAACTTGCCTGCTTTTTTCACTGTTTTCTCCTTTGAGCAACGGTTCAGATGAGATCAATCCTCTCGAACGGCGCGCTGATGAGCCGGGATATGTCAGCCGGGCGAATGTGCGTCCCGGAATAACAAGAGCTCTCTCCATTCGCGCGAATTGATCTGGTACTGACATTCCAGGGCGGGAAAGTCATTGATATTAAACTACGGCATCTTTGGGTGCAGCCTTCGAGAAATCCCATGCCCGCAATTTCTCAGGCTTGATCTTTGCGATCGCGTAGTCCTCACTCTCCTTGTAAAGAAGGCTCTCGGGATCATTTTGTGATTGCCCCATTATCTCCTGAATTTTCCGAGGATCGATACATAGTGCTCCATCCTCAGGGCCAAGATTATACCTCTTTAGGACCACCCTCCTCGCAACAGCTGTGGGATATGTACCCTTTAGCGGACCTGCGGCGATGGTTATTTCTTCTTCGGGCTCGTGCAACTCAGCCCGTCCGGTAATAATCACACCTCTGGCACGATTCTCCCACATCCCCCAGATAATCCGCTCGTCAGTGTCGATAACTACGGAGCACCAGGGGTTACGAATCAAGTTCTTTGCCATCAGCCTTCTTTGTTTCATGACTATATATAAATATTCACCGTCCCAGTAATACCAGACAGGATTGATATGAGGAATGTTATCCTTTCCCACAGTCGCAATTCGGGCAACCAATCGTCCGGAAAGAAAGGCATCTATTTCCTCCTTGCTCATAGCAACCGCGGGATTCCAAGCCAAAGCAAACCCTTTGGGCATTTAATTACACCTCCTTTTTATCTTTGGTTGTATTATCATCTATATTAGCTTAAACCGGCGGTGGAAACCTTGCTTCTCGCATACTGGGGGACATCGCCTAGGACCTCCCTTTCTGGACGAATTACCAACCAGATAATCCCAGCGATAAATGCGGCTAGAGCTGCAAAGTCTAGGGCAGCGGTCCAACCGAAGTGTTTTGCAATCATCGGAGTTAGAGTTGGAGCAACTGTTCCCCCAATGTTAGCGCCCATGACCGTAATTCCTGTTACTGTTCCAGAGAATTGTTTAGTTATATCTACCACTGTTGCCCAATAACTTGTTATCGCTGCAAAAACACATCCCGCGCCAAGAGAGAACATCAGGATGGCAACGTATGGATTTGGGACTCTGTCTCCCAAGAGGACCAACATAGCAGATAACGACATAAAACCAATAACTGTCCCCCGCCGGCCCAGGCGTTTCCCATATTTCTGAACTAAACGATCAGATAAAATTCCTCCGAAGGGAGGTAATAACGCGGCTGCGATGAAGGGTCCCATAGCGTAAAAGGAACCACCAAGTATGCTGAAGCCCCGCACATCGACCAAATAAAGATAAAACCAGTAAGTGAATACGCTAGCTACGTATCCGGCAAAAATTTGGCTAAGAGTAATAAGCCAGACATTCGAATCGGTCAGTATCGCCTTCCAGGGCACTTTTTTATTCCCCAGGATCTCTCCCTCAGTCTCACTTGAACCAGGATCCTCCTTGGCGATACCCGCTTCTACTCTATCATCTGTAAGTAGCCGCCCTTGCGGTCTATCAGTGGTGTACCTGTACCAGATGACACCCACAATAATACCCACCAGAGCACAGATGTAGAATGATGCTTGCCACCCCAGAGTGATCATGACCCAAGCTATTAATGGCGGTGTGATTGCGCCACCTATTCCCATTCCACTTAGGACAAAGCTACTGGCGAAGGCCCTTTCTGTAGGCGCCATCCAATTCGCGATCACACGATTATAGGTCGGCACAGCCATACCTTCACCCACACCAATGAGGAAGCGGATCAGGATAAATGAATTAAGAGTACCCATTATTGAGGTGAGAGGAGCTTTTCCAGCCACCGCGGTTAAAGCAGTAAAGATGGACCACCAGATCACCGCTACAGTTAAGACTTTGCGCGGGCCTAATCTATCTCCCAACCATCCACCGGGGATTTGAAATAGCGCGTACCCGAAAACCAGAGCGCTGAAGATAGTCCCCATTTCAACGCTTTTGAAGCCATATTCAGGCATGATGTATTTGGCCGCGATGGAAATATTCACCCGATCGAGGTAGGTTACGATACTGAAGACCAACAACATCAGAAGAATAAACCAGGGCCTCTTTTGGTTTCTATCACCTCGGTTGTAGCTTGTCATAGACAGATTACCCCTTCTTTCGCGAGGCTGTTAATCTCTGCCTGGCTCACACCGAACTCCTCCAGAACGCCCCTCGTGTGTTCTCCGAGGAGGGGCGGCCGCTGATGGACTCGATGCGGTCGGTGCAAGGAACGAATGGGATCTCCTATTACCTTGATGCTCCCGAACAGCGGGTGTTCGAAGGCTTCAATCATTCCACGCTGGGCGAGTTGAGGTTCCTCAAGCGCCTCCTTGAGGTTATTTACCTTGGCTGCTGGGATGCCTGCTTGATCAAATACTTCAAGCCAGGAGGAGATGTGCCCCTTTTCCAAGACAGCCTCGACAGTCCTGGCTAATTCAGACTGATTTTTTGCCCTTAACTCGTTGGTCGAAAACCGCGGATCGTCTCCTAGATCCTCTCGTCCCAGCAGGCGTGTCAACCTCTCCCACAGACTTTGGTTTCCAATCGCGATCGTGAGATAACCATCCTTCGCGCGGAAAGCTTGATAAGGGGCCGACATCGGATGAGCTGAGCCTAATGGTGCTGGAAGCTCGTTGGTCGAGAAGTATCGGGAAGCAAGCAGAGTCATCCAGATCATCGATGACGATTGTAGAGCGATATCTATGTAATCACCTCGCCCGGTGAATAAACGCTCCAGCACCGCAGCTAACACAGCAATCGCCGCGTGTAATCCTGCAGTAAAGTCTGCGATTGGTACGGGAATTTTGGAAGGAGGGCGGTTTGGCTCACCTGTCACACTCATCATCCCCGTGACCGCTTGGATGACGAGGTCAAAGGCCGCCCGGTCCCTTGCGGTGACAGTTTGCCCGTAGCCACTGATCGAGCAGTAGATTAGTCTGGGTAAGTCCCGTTCTAACTGGGAGTACCCTAAGCCGTACCGTTCAAGTGTTCCCGGTCTATTGTTCTCAACGACAACATCTGATCGGTTGAGAAGCTGGCGAATCACTGACGCTCCCGTCTTCTTTCTAAAGTCGACGACAATACTCTCTTTGTTTCGATTCAAACTGAGGAAGGCCGCACTCTCACTGTTGAGTATTGGGGGCCAGTTTCGGATCCCGTCTCCACCTGGCGGCTCCACCTTGATCACTCTGGCTCCTAAATCTGCAAGCAGCATGGTGCAATATGGTGCCGCTGCGAATTGCCCAAGCTCAATAACCAATAGATTGTGTAGTGGGGACGAACTCAATGCGACCTCAGCGGGCATCTAAACCAGCACATTGGCACCGCTCATATAGACATAGACCCGCTTGAATTTGCCTTCCTCGAAATAGAAGAAGTTGCAATTGCTCAGGTTGGTCTGACTGCCATCGGCGCCAATCAGCTCAACATTAAACTGAGCAGCGCAACGTTCGTTCTCCACATCCACCACGTGCCTGAAATCTTTGTGAACTCCCGAGGAAAAATTTTCGAAGAAATTCTCAAACATCAATTTGATTCCTGTGTCGCGTCCTTCGTGGGTGGTGAATGCCGATTGAATGGTGAAGACTGCGTCTTCGCGAAAGCAGTCAAGGGTCGCAGCCATGTCTTTGCGATCTACGCTGGCGAAATACTTCTCGACTATCTGGGTATAATAATCGTACGGTTTCTTGTTGCTCATCTGTAGCCCTCCTGGCGGTAGTCTATAGTGGTTAGCTGTTCGTCCAGCCCTATTGGTTCGAGCCAGAATCGATAAGTTGCAGAAGATTTCGTCAATCGGTTGCGAGGTTCCGAAAATAGGCGAGTGCTTCATCGAGCGTCACCACATCGCCGTACTTGGCGTCAATGTCAAAGAGATTCGCTTCGTGTGGCTCAGCGGCCCTATCACCTACGCACTCTTTGATGACGATAGCGCGGAAGCCGTGCTGGCACGCATCGACCGCCGAAGCGCGGACACAGCCGGAAGTCGTGCAGCCCGTGATCAGCAACGTATCGACGCCTGCTGCAGTTAGCGTCGAGGATAGTGTCGTGCCGAAAAATGCACTCGCGTACTTCTTGACGATTACGTGTTCGCTAGCGCGAGGTGTGAGTCTGTCGTCTACCTCAACCATTGTGGTGCCTTTACGCAGCACACTGAGGCTGGGGACCTTTTTGATAAAGACTCCGGCATCGCGAAAACCCTCATCGTATTCAACTGTGGTGAAAGCGATCGGCAGATTATGTTGGCGCGCCGTGTCAAGCACCTGCCGCGTCGCCTCGATCTCTTGGTCCAGATTTGAGGCGAGCGGCGAGGTCAGATCGGTAAAGGCATTGATGAAGTCGATGACGAGCAAAGCTGGGCGAATGCCAAAGCCGACCCGTTGCGCAAAGCCACGACGCTGATAGAATGCGAGTGTATCCGACATATCTAATGAAACCTAGCAGATCTGGTCAGTCTGCTGCTGCGTGTTGCGTCTGAAGCTCCGATGGCAGCATCTGTTTCCCCTCCTTGACGATGCCGATGGGTGCGGGCACTGGGCCGAAGGTGAAGGTACTCACCGGACCGCGCGTCTTCCGCATTTCCTCGCGTCGCATCGCAGTCTCAGCCTCATCCACCTGCATCGTTTCCCGATCAATGCTCACACCATAATCCCGTTCCGCTTTCTCCAGGGAAACGAGGCCGCGAATCAAATCCTGGCGCACCATCTCCGCTGGCCGGTCCAGCGGGTCCTTCCAGCCGCCCCCGCCTGCTGTGTGGTAGATGAGTAGGTCGCCCTTCTTAACAGGAATTTGAGATATCTTCGAGGGCAACTTGATGCGCTCACCTGTCGTGCGGATTAACTCCTTCGAAGACATCGCGCCCGGCAAACCGCCGAGAATCCCCCACGGCTGCGACCGCTCCCGATCATCGTGAATCGCGATCTCGCCATCGACCTCGAAGCGGTAAACCTTATGCACAGCATTGCCGCCGCGATGGAAGCCGGCGCCGCCCGAATCGATCAACGAGCCGTATTCGAGCACGGTCATCGGATAGTAGCTTTCTAGATATTCCGTCGGGATATTCTCAAACAACGGCCACCATGAGTGCGCATCCATTCCATCGCCCATCGGACGGCCCGGAATCCCGCCGTAGGTGATCTCCATTAGGTGGAAGAACTCGCCGGTCTCGTCATACCCGTTGTAGAGCAGATATGGTGAAGTCCCGTAGCCAGCTGCTGTCGATAGCTCCGGCGCGTTGACCCCGAGGCAGCCGCCAAGCACATCGAACAGCCGCGTCAGTGCGTGCGTGCGACAACCCAGCGCCGCCGGAAAACGAGGTTGCATTAGTGTACCTTCTGGCAACGTTACGTGTAGTAGCGGATAGAACCCGTCATTGAAGAGAATCTGCGGGTCGAAGACCATAATCAGGTAGACGCCGATAAACATCTTGAACATCTCTTCGTTGAGATAGAAGTTGATCGGCCCTGGCGCCTGCGGATCGGTCCCGGTCCAATCGAAATGCCCGTGATCATCTTCGCGCCAAATCGTCAGTTTCATTTTGTAGGGACCATTGCCACGCCCGTCATCATCCACATAGTCCTCGAAGGAGACTGGCTTCTCGGGCAGATTCTGGCGGATCAGTTGGCTCATCGCACGGTAGGTGCGATCCAGCAACGCCTCGAATGCATCGAGCACCGTCTCTTTGCCGAAGCGTTCGCATAGCTCTATGACGCGCTTGTCGGCCGTCCGGCAGGCGGCTACGATCGCCATCAGGTCGAAGTAGTTCATCGTCGGGACGCGCGAGTTGTTGAGGATCAGGTCGAGACAATCTTCGTTGAGCTGGCCTCGGTCAAAGAGCTTGATTGGCGGGATGCGCGTGCCCTCGCCAAAGATCGTCGTCGCGTCGGTCGGCAGCGAGCCGGAGACTGGGCCGCCGATATCAACGGTGTGGCCGAACTGTGAGCCCCAGGCGACGAGTTCGCCCTGGTAGAAGATCGGCATCAAGACCATCCAGTCGTTGATGTGCGAGATCGCGCCCTTGCAGGCATATGGGTCACTCATCAGGAAAACATCGCCCTCGTTGATCCCGCGCTTCCATTGTTGGATGAAGCCGGAGATGTAGGAGCCGAACTGGCCGACGACCATCCGCCCGTCGGGCGTACAGATCATCGGGAAACCATCGTGCTGCTCGCGAATGACGGGTGACATGGCCGAGCGGAAAAGCACCGCGTCCATCTCGTTGCGCGCGTTGCGCAGCGCGTTCTCGATGATGTCGAGGGTGATCCGGTCGAACTCCTTCGGCGCAGTTTTCTTGTCTTTCTGGTTCGTCTTGCCACTCACTGTCGATTTGCCGTTACGCTTCTTCATCATTCGATCCCCTTCACATGATTGCTCCCGGCGCCTGAACGCGAGGCAGCAGGTCTTCTCACAGCAACGCAAAGAGAATGTCCTAGCGTTTACGAGTGCGTGCGCCTGTGCTCGCACCGCTGTGCTGTGTCATTTTCTGACGGCCGTTGGTTGCAGGCTTCGCGAGTTTTTTACCTAGCTTGCCCTGGGCTTTCGACTCATACCCATCAGGCCCATCAGGATGGATCAAAATGTTCTGGTAAGCATCCACCTTACCGTGGTGCTTCGGGAGGATGAGCGTGGTCGAATCGTTTTGCACAATCACCGCCGGGCCTTGAATGACATTGCCCGGCCGCAACTTATAGCGGTCATAGATTGGCGCGTTGATGAACTCACCCTGGTAATAAATCTTGTGCTCCTCCACCATTGCCCGCGAGGCATCCGCCCCACCTCCCCTGGCCTTGCTCAACTCTAGCTTCGGCACAATGCCAATGCCAACCGCACGGAGATTGACGACCTCCACTAGGTGGTCAATGTTGAAGCCGTAGTTCTGTTCGTGAATGCGTTTGAAGTCAGCCAGTATCCGCTCAAAGCCTTTGTCTGAATCGAGCGAACGCAGATCGATGTCGATCGGGAACTCATAACCCTGGCGGTAATAGCGCAGGTCGATCTGATAATTGACCTTTTGATTCTTCGCCGGGATCCGCTCGTGCTCCAGCCAGTCGCGCGCCTGAGTGCCGAGGTCTTCGAGGATCGATTTGATCTCCGCACGGTCGATCTTGTCCACTGTGCGAATGACCGTGCGCGAGAATTCATTTTTGATGTCGGAGTGCAAAAAGCCGAGCGCCGAGAGCACACCCGGCGTGGGAGGAATGATCGCAGGCCACGAACCGGTGAGGATCGAGAGCGCGTTGGCATGAATCGGCCCCGCTCCGCCCAGTGCCACGAGGGCAAAGTCGCGCGGGTCATATCCCTTCTGAACCGAAACAAGCCTCAGCGCGCCGAACATGTTTTCATTGACTATGTTGTAGATGCCCTCGGCCGCCTGATGTAGCATGAGGTTCATCGCGTCCGCGATCTTTTGCACGGAGCGTTCTGCGGCGCCGGTGTCGAGTTTCATCTCACCGCCGAGCAGTTGCGGCGGCAGATAGCCGAGCACTACATTCGCATCGGTAACCGTCGGCTCGGTCCCGCCCGCGTTGTAGGAGGCCGGCCCAGGCTCTGCGCCCGCCGATTGCGGCCCGACGCGCAAAGCCCCCGTGAGCGGCACGTGGGCGATCGAACCGCCGCCAGCGCCGACCGAGCGCACGTCTACACTCGGCGCCTTGACCGGATAATAGCCGACGCGCGTTTCACGTACCAGGTTAGGCTTGGCATCAACGGAGATCGCTACATCGGTCGAGGTTCCGCCCATATCGAAGGAGAGGATATTGCGAAAGCCGGTCAGCTCTCCAATGTAAGCAGACGCGACTGCGCCGCCCGAAGGCCCCGACAGCAGCGTATTGACGGGGCTCTCCTGTGCGGCATCTAACGACATCACCCCGCCGTCCGAGCGCACGATGTTCATCGTCGTGTCGAGCCTCGCCTCAACCAGCTTCTGCTTCATCCCGTTCAAGTAAACGCGCATCTTTGGCCGGACGTACGAGTTCATGACTGTCGTCAAACAACGCTCGTACTCGCGGAACTCCGGTAAAATGTCGGTCGAGATCGTCACCGGCAGGTCCGGATACATCTCGTGCGCGATCACCTTGATGCGCTGCTCGTGCGCCGGATCGGCGAAAGAATTGATCAGCGCCACAGTCAGCGCCTCAATACCGCCGTCGTGCAGCTCTTTAATCGTCCGCCTCACTTCAGCTTCATCAAGCGGGACCATCTCCACGCCCTTGGCGCTCATGCGGGCTGAGATGCCGCGCGTGTACTCTAGCGGAGCGAGCGGATCGGGTTTGATCATTATGATCCAGCCCGCGAGCGGGCCAGGCGTTTGCGAGCGTGCGACGTGTAGAATCTGCTCGAAGCCGCGGGTGGTCAGCAAGCCAACGAGTGCGCCTTTCCCCTCAAGCACTGCGTTAGTAGCGACGGTAGTCCCGTGTAAGATCAACTTGATCTCATTCGGATTAATACTCGCAGTTTGGGAGATTTTTTCAATGCCGTGGATGACGCCAATTGACTGGTCTTGCGGAGTAGAGGGGACTTTAGCGAGAGTCATCTCTCCGCTCTGCTCATTGAACAGAAGGAGGTCCGTGAATGTGCCTCCCACATCGATGCCCAGTCGGTATCCCATATGGTTGTCCTCAATTTTTTCTAGAGAGAGTTGATTGAGACGTACTGCGCAACGGCGCCTATCCTAGATCGATCAGACTGTGATAGTCAGAAAACAACTGTCTGAGAACAAGGACAGCCATTATTCTATGCATTGCTCATCATTTGTCAACAGTCAGCCCCAATGCTGCCGCATCACTTCACGCCTTCTCGAATGTCATATTGTCGGGTAACGGGTTCGGTCTTATAATGGTTGATATAGAAAACAATTGTTTAGGAGGACTCGGTTTATGAACTTCATTTTTCAAAGGAATAGCCCGCTCCTGGCGCATACACAAATCAAGGAGCAGATAAAAGTCGCTTTGCTCTTGGGGAACTTGCGCCCTGGTGAAATGTTGCCCTCAATCCGTGATCTGGAAAAAGAGTTAGGTATTAGCCGCAACATCGTGCGGAAGGCATACATGGAGCTGGAGGAGCTGGGCATTCTCAAAATGATTCAAGGCAAGGGGGTGATGGTTAATAAGAATTTGAAATATAAAGAAGATAGAGAGTTTCGTGAAAGATGCGAAAAACTTGTTGTGACCACCAATAAAAATTGTCAGTCGATGGGCTTGATTTTCTCATCTTTTGCCAAGTTCCTGTACCAAAAGGCAATTGAAATGGAGCAAGAGCATGCACCACTGCTGTATGTTGATATGTCGAGTAACCTGGCAAAAGAGAGAGCCAACCAAATCAGCCAGGTTCTGCATGTCGCAGTTCGAGGAGTGTCGACCGAAGAGCTGAAAGAACTAAAAAAGCAGAACAAACTGAAGTCTGGCGTCAAAATAGTCTGCAATTACTATCGCTTTGATGAGGTCAGCAAGCTTCTTCGCGGTCAGAAGCTCGACATTATCCCGTTGCGGATGAGGTTGGGCGAAGGGACTAAGCAAGAGATCAATCAGTTGCCAGAAGGATCCAAGGTGGTCTTCATATTCGATGAACAGGATCAATCAACTTTAGGCCTCATCCTGGAAGATTATCGAAAGGCTTTTGAAGATCATCATTTGGAATTCGTCTCACGCTCGGTCAAGGATCTACAGCGCGTAGTGAAATCTAATAGTTTCGCTAAGGTCCTAGTGAGCAACCGAATCTGGAATGGCATTCCCAATGATATTCAGCAAGCGTCCACGATTACCCATCCCATCATGGAATTTGATCCATCCTCGATTGAGGAATCAAAAATGCAATTGGGGATCATCGCCTGATTCGCTCAATCTCAATCTCAACGGACTCCTCAAATAAATCCGGTAGTGATCATGCAAAATGCAACGGAGGCGATAGATGTTATTTCGCCGCTGAACAGGTTCCGTTGCTCGTTCAGGTGAACCGCGTACGACTTTGCAAAAGCCATGCATCCCGCTTTATAAAAGCTCAAAACTATTGACAAACCACACCCAGTTATAATAATAAAACTACTGTCCGAATTTAAAAACAACTGTCCTAGTTATCAATCTATATTTGGAAGCTAGTGTCTGGCGGGGAGAGATCCGAAATCGGCCGGGTTCTCGCCCCTCTTCAATCTTGGTGCTCCGGCAAGCATTCGAATCAATCGCAGAGCATGGCGCTGCTGAATAGGTTGAGAGGCAGGTTACAAAGTAAGCCAGCCCAACGGCCGCAGATGATCTATCAGGTTTAAGGAGGTGAAATGGCAAAGAGATCGCGAAGGGAATTTATCAAAAAGGGGATTACTCTGGCGAGCGCGACGGCCGTGGCGCCGGGACTGTTCCAAGCTGCCTTGGTTGGGGAGAAATTTGATACGAAGGACACGCTCGCAACGCGAGCCATTGCTGCGAGCATGGGCCTACCATACGAAATCCGCAGCAGCGCCAACTCTCCGTGGATACCAGTGAGAGTATTGGATACCGAACGCATGCCCTGGGAAGCAATGCCTGGCGCGGATGCCGAGGCGAGGAAATATCAATCGAGGAGAAAGTGGCTCTTTGAGGAAAAAGAGACGAAAGCCCACCTCGTGATCACCTACCGTTATCCTGGATGGCCGGGTGCCCCTGTCCACTATCATACCTTTCATGAGTGGGGGTATATGCTGTCCGGCGACACGACCAATAATGAATCGACCCACCCCAATCAATACTACGGACCGCTGATGCGATTTCGAGAAGGCTATTTCCTCTCTCGCCCAGCCTTCAGCCTGCACGGCGGTGAGCGCGGACGCCAGGATTTTATGCGCTCCCAGGTAGGTGCCTCATGGTTGTTCATGGAAGAGGGCGATGTCGCTAAAGAGACTTTCGCCACCGAGCAAGGTACCTCGATGACGTATAACCCGGATTACAAGAAGGTCAAACAATGGACCGTGCCACGCATCATCGACACGCTCGATAAGATGCCCTGGCAACCAGAAGGGTCTGTGCCTGGGTTGCACATCAAACGCCTGGTCGATGATCAGAGCCGCGGGTTCCGCGCCACTCTCTGGTGGTTAGAGCCAGGATGGAAGAGTGCACAATCGCCGCAGTTTGCTCGCGCCTACTACTACAAGCAAGGCTATCAATTCAACTTTGTGGTGGCCGGAGACCTGAAGATACAGACCTACAAAGCGCCAGGCGAGAAGGCGGAGCAGATCGCCCTCGGCAAATACTTCTATGTGGAGCGGGCACCGCTGAGCATCTTCGGGCTGGCCGATGGGGTGGTGACTGAGCGGGGATGTGTTTGGCTGGAAGCGACCTATGGCAAGGGGTGTACAGTCAGTACGACACCGATTGAAGACCCTACCTATGGGTAAGCGCAAGTTGGCCCTTGGCCCTTTGTCATTAGTCATTTGTCATATGCTAATGACCGATGACCAACGACTACTGGCAAGTTCTTACGATTGCTAGCAGTCACTGTCGTGGAAGGAGAGATTACAATGAATAAGAAGGTTTGGAGTAAGAAGTCTGGCATGCGATCCGTGATGGCTTACTTTATTGTGTCAGTCGGCCTGGTGCTCACAAGCATAGGCGCCCGAGCACAGAACATCACCGGCACCATCACCGGGACGGTCACTGATCAGAACAGGGCAGTGCTGCCTAACGTGCAGGTCAATATCAAAAATGACGGGACCGGGCTCGCACGTACTGTCACTACAGATGCTCAGGGTAACTATATTGCTCCCCTGCTGCCAGTGGGCAACTACACGATCTCCGCCGAACGGCAGGGCTTCAGAAAGAAAGCGGCCACCGGCATCGCCCTTCAGGTGGATCAGACGGTCCGTGTCGATCTCTCACTTGAGCTGGGCTCACTCACTGATGAAATAATCAACATCGCAGGAGGCGCGTCACTGACGAATACGGAGACTTCGCAGGTTGGCGAAGTGATCGACAACCGGCGCGTGGTCGATTTGCCACTCAACGGGCGGCAGTTTCTGCAACTGGCTTTGCTCAATTCCGGTGCCAGCACAACCAGCGGCTCGTTCGACACAAACCTACAGATCACCGGACCGCGAGTGATCATGAACGGGCAGATGGAACAGTACAACAACTACACCGTCGATGGCACCGACGCCACCGATCCGTTTTATCGCACGCTCTCCATCTCCCCTTCGGTTGATGCCATTCAAGAATTCAAGATTCTAACCAACAACTATGCAGCGGAGTTTGGCAGCTTCACAGGCGCGATGGTCAATATCTCGATCAAAGCCGGCAGCAATGGCTTTCACGGCACGGTCTATGAGTTTCTACGCAATGAAAAGTTAGATGCCAAGAACTTCTTCGATGACCCGAATAGGCCGACTCCACCGTTCAAACAAAATCAGTTTGGGGCAACGCTTGGCGGCCCAGTGATCAAGAACAGAACCTTCTTCTTCGGCAGTTACGAAGGCTTTCGCCAACGCAAGGCGCTGACCAGCCGTGCGCAGGTACCGAGCGACCGCATGCGCCAGGGAGACCTCAGCGAACTTACTGCCCCTCGGCCTTCTGGGCTTGGTCAACCCAGGCCAGTTGATCCACTCACAGGTCAGTTTTTTCCCAACGATGTTATACCTCAATCGCGGTTCAATCCGGTCGCGACAGCTTTACTGGACCTTTTACCTCACACCACTGGCGGGATCAACTACATTCTCTCACGCAGCCAGAAGATTAATGATGACCAGTTCCATATTCGAGCGGATCACCAGTTCTCCAGCAAAAATAATTTCTTTGCGCGCTTCTCCTTCGACAACCTAGATACTCTGCAACCCGGTTTGGTGCCGACCTTTGACCAGAAAGTCACTTCCTTCTCCCGGAACCTCTCGCTGTCCGACACGCACGTCTTCAGCACCAGGCTGATTAACGAGTTTCGATTCGGTTTCAACCGCACTGCTGGCGGCCAACAGTTGGCGGTCAAGGGATTGGATTTTGCCGGGCCGGTTGGGCTTCAGGGTATAACGAAGGATCCAAACAAACAGGGAGTTCCTAGTTTCACCATCAGTACTTTTGCCACTGTTTATGGACAGCCGCTGTCGGTCCTCAGCCGCCGCGACAATACGTTCCAGTATGTCGACAATCTTACCTACACGCGGGGCAATCACAATCTGAAGTTTGGCGGGTTATTCACCCGCTACCAATTCAACCCGCAATCGGATAACAGAGCGCGAGGCACGTTCACCTACGACGGGACTCTCACAAAAAATGCCTACGCCGATTTTCTGCTCGGTCTGCCAAACATCTCTCAAGTTGGGATTGGTGATGTGACGATGCATGGACGCAGCTATTTACTGGCAGCTTATGCGCAAGACGATTGGAAGGTGACAACCCGGCTCACCCTCAATCTGGGACTGCGCTATGAATACCTGGCACCGGTCACGGATACCGACGGTCTGATTTCCACGCTCGATCTCCGCGACATCAGCCATCCACGGTTTGTCGCGACCAACACCGATCCACAGAACTTTGCGCCGGGGGTGGCTGGACGCTTCCCGTTGCCGCTTGTTTCGGCCAAGGATGCGGGGTTGCCGAGTTCGCTCGTCATTCCCACCAAAGGCATGTTTGCCCCCCGATTTGGATTCGCCTGGCGGCCATTCAACAATGACAAAACAGTGGTGCGTGGCGGCTATGGAATTTTCTATGCCCATCCGTCCTTCAACTGGCCCTTTCAGTTGAAGTTCAACCTGCCCTGGCTTGATCTGAAGCTGATCACCAACACGGCGGGGGTTGATGTGCGCAATGTCCTGCTGGCGCCAGCGGTGGGCAACACCAGCGCCTTCGCCGTGGACCCGAATTTTCGAATCGGATATAGCCAGCAGTGGTTTTTAAACCTCCAGCGCACGATCACGCCTGACCTGCTGGTAGAAGTAAGCTACATTGGCAACAAAGGTATCAGACTTATGGAAGTCGTAAGTCCAAACCAACCCCCTCCCGGTCCTGGACCGCAGGCGCCGCGCCGCCCGATTCCCCAACTGGGAATTTTTGGCTATAACCAATCTCGCGGAAGATCCAACTACCATGCCATGCAGTGGCGTTTGGAGAAGCGGGCAACGCGGGGTTTAGTATTAACCGCCCAGTACACCTTCGCCAAATCACTCGGCACCAACAGCACCTTAAATGGTTCGATCAGCGAGTTCCCGCGACCGCAAAACAGCAACAATATTGATGGCGATTACGGGCTCTCCGCCTTCGACCACAAACACCGCTTCACGGCGAATTTCGTGTATCTGCTCCCCATTGGACCGGGCATGCGCTTCCTCGGCTCCACCCAAGGGTTTCTGGGCAAGCTATTGGAAGGCTGGCAGATGACAGGGATCATTACCCTCCAGGATGGCGTACCCATTACGATTCGGGATGGGATTGACCGGAGCAATACTGGCGAGGGCGCTGACCGTCCCGACCAGATCGGCAATCCGGAACTGCCGAAGTCAGAGCGGACAGTGCAGAGATACTTCAACACGGGCGCCTTTCAACTTCAGGCGATCAACACCTTCGGGAGCGCCGGGCGCAACTCGGTGCGCGGGCCGGCCTTCAGCAACTTCGACTTTTCACTGATCAAGTCCACTAAGATCACAGAGAGTCACCGGTTAGAGTTCCGGGCCGAGTTTTTCAATATCTTCAACCATCCCAACTTTAATATCCCGGATCGCACTCTGACATCCGCGACATTCGGCCAGATCAATGCGGCCTTTACTCCAAGGGATATTCAGTTTGGGTTGAAGTATATCTTCTGATTTGTCGGTGGTACGTTTGAGGAGGAGAAATGGCAAGGGAGTCGAGAAGAGAGTTCATCAAGAATGGCATCGCGCTGGCGAGCGCAGTGGTCGCGGCACCTACAGCGCGAGCAAATACCGATAATGTTAACCCGCCATATGAAACTCGCAGCAGCGTCCGCGCTCCGTGGGTTCCAGTGAGGGTGGTGGACACCGAACGCATGCCCTGGCAATGGGTGCCTGTCTCGAATCCTGAGATGGCGAAATATCAATCAGGCCGAAAGTACCTTTTTGAGGATAAAGAGACGAAAGCTCATCTTGTAATCACCCTCATCCCACCTGGTTGGCCGGGTGCACCCGTCCACTATCATATCTTTCATGAATGGGGATACAAGCTCTCAGGTGATGGTGCCAATAATGAGTCCACCCATCCTCATCAGTATTATGGTCCACTGATGCGATTCCGGGAAGGCCATTTCCTCTCTCGCCCAGCTTACAGCCTGCATGGTGGGGAGCGAGGGCGTCAGGACTTTATGCGAGCCCAGATCGGCGGCTCGTGGTTCTTTATGGAAGAAGGCGATGTCGCTAAAGGAACTTTCACCACAGAGCAAGGCACCACCATGACCTACAACCCGGATTACAAGAAAGTCAAGCAATGGACCGTGCCGCGGATCATCGATACCATTGGAGAGATGCCCTGGCAGCCTGAAGGATCAGTGCCCGGCCTCCACATCAAACACTTGGTCGATGACCAGAGTCGAGGATTCCGCGCAACGCTCTGGTGGCTGGAGCCAGGGTGGAAGAGTTCGCAAGGTCAGCAGTTTGCCCGGGCTTATTACTACAAGCAAGGCTATCAATTCAACTTCGTGCTGGCGGGAGACATGAAGATTCAGACCTACAGGGCACCGGGCGAGAAGGCAGAGCAGATCGCTCTCAGCAGGTACTTCTTTATTGAGCGTGCGCCTATGAGCATTTTCGGCCTGTTCGACGGCGTGGTAACCGAGCGCGGGTGCGTTTGGTTGGAAGCGACATACGGCAAGGGAGCGACGGTCAGTACGACACCGATTGAGGAGCCCAACTTTGTCTAAGCATTGGTGGTTTGAAAGATATAAGCTACCCGGAGAGATCTGAGGATGAGTATTTACGGGTTAAGAGATTTCATCGGAGGCGTCACTGATGCTGTAGCTTCCAAGCAGAGCGATATGGATAGGATTCGGGCAATCGAGCCAATGCTCAGGTGGTTGCTCCAGAACAGGTCAGCGCTGGAAGAAAGATTTAAAGAGCCGCTTGCCGACTCTTATGCACAGTATCTGGTGTGTAAGCCTGAGGATGATTCTTTTTCGATTGTCTCATTTGTCTGGCTTCCCGGCCAGAGCACGCCAATTCATGATCACACCGTTTGGGGAGTCATTGGGATCTATGAAGGGGAGGAGGAAGAGGAGCGTTTTAAGAGGCTCGACGATGGTTCGCAACCGAACTATGCCGAATTACGGTCTTTAGGTCGTCACCTTGCGAGGCAAGGAGATACCTCGTACGTCTGTCCTCCAGACAAAGATATCCATCAAGTGAGGAACGTGTCATCGGCGCCTTCCGTAAGCATCCACATTTACGGGTGCGATATCGGCCAGCGGGAGCGCCACATCTTTGATGTAGATAGACGTATGATCTCACCCTTCCGGTCTGGATATACTCCTCTCAGGATTTGAAGCAACTCCGAGTTACTCGGCAAAGTTGGCTACTTTAACTGGTTGATAATGCCGCCGGGGATCGTGCCGGTAAAGCTCAATCCACCTTTCCAGATTAGTTTGGCTGTTATTTCGTTCATACGGTTACTCAGATGATTTGTGATATCACAATCCTACTTGAGATCGTAGCGAATGATCTGCAAGAAAGAGCAGCCTGTCCGCGAGGCGGACCGCTTGCCGGCACCCAACACCGCGCCCGGCGGTAAGTCGACAAAGTAGCC
>JAKEHZ010000130.1 GCA_022614735.1 Acidobacteriota bacterium
ATCTTTAACCCACGGCAATTCCCACATGGGCAAGAGCCATCTCGCGACAATCAAAAACAGTGCGCTCACTGCGATAGTACCTAGAGTTATCTCACTCAACCTTCTCATATATACATCATCCCCGCGCTTGGCCTGCGCATAAAGTCAGAGTTACTCTCATACTTTTCTCAAGATTTTAATAAACTTTTGCTGACTCTTTGGCTGATTGTCAGCAGAGGCGTGACGAATAACGGGGGGAACTTCGTCGCCCCTGGGGATTCAGCACGGGGCGTATCTCAGATCTCAAATCTCAGATAGCAGATCCTGCTTAAAACACACCTTCTATTGTTTCTTTCATCAATAAATCAACGACAGCACGCAAATCACCTGTCTCTCTGTAAACGCGTAGTTGACGGTCTGCGCTAGTGCCTTCTTCGAGGATCTTGAAAACGTAATTTATCTCTTCACGGCATCCGAGTTCGTCGACGACATCATCGACGAACTCGATCAACTCGTGAATCAGGTCTCGCGTCGGGACTTCCTGGCGCTTGCCGAAATCGATCAACTTGCCGTCGAGCCCATAGCGCGCAGCGCGCCATTTATTTTCTTCTATTAATGCGCGGCGATAAAGCCGGAACCCCAGATTCTGGCGATAGAGTTTGTAAAGTTTGGCCGTGATCGCCTGAAAGAGCGCAGCAATAGCAATTGTTTCGTCAACCCTGGAGGGAATATCGCAGACACGGTATTCGAGTGTGGGAAAGAAAGGATGTGGACGAACATCCCACCATATTTTCTTTCCGTTATCAATGCATCCGGTCTTTATCAGCAGGTTGACGAAGTTGTCAAACTCGCTTGCCGAATTGAAGTAGTCAGGGATGCCAGTTCGCGGAAATTGTTTGAAGACCTCGTAACGATAGCTCTTCATCCCCGTATTGCGGCCTATCCAGAAGGGTGAGCTGGCAGAGAGGGCATAAACGTGCGGCAGCATGTAACGCGCGGCATTCATCACCGCAATCGCGGCTTCGCGGTCTGCCATTCCGACGTGGACGTGCATCCCGAAAATCAGAAGTGCGCGCGCCGAATGCTGCATCTCTTCGATCAGTTGGGAGTAACGTTCATGTTCAGTTATCCGTTGATCGGCCCAATGCGAAATCGGATGAGTGGATGCCGCAACAATAGCGAGGCCCTTCCGCTGCGAGAGCTCGGCAATCGCGCGACGCAACTTTATGACATCAGCCCTGGCCTCCTTGACATCTTTGCAGATCCCCGTTCCCACTTCGATCATCGACTGATGCATTTCAGGCTTGACCTGCTCGCCGAGCAGCATTCGCCCTTCTTCGAGTATCTCATTGACGCGCGAGCGCAGTTCCCGCGTCTGCGGATCAATGATCTGGAACTCCTCCTCGATACCGATAGTGAACTCGTTGTCGAAGGGCATAGATTCCTCTGATCCTCGGAATAGATTCTCGACTGAATTAAAAGTTCTAAGTTGGTGAAACTTGGAACTTCGAATAGGACACGTACCTGGAACAACTTAAGGGCGCGAGGGCATGCAAATGGTAAGGCTTTTAGCAGAGTGAAGCAAGGAAAAATTAAAGCGGGAGCGGGGGAGGACGGGGCGACGGGGCGACGGGGCGACGGGGAGAGTTTTTCATTTATCATTTTCCATTTGAGATCTGTCATTTGACATTTGTCATCACGATGCGCGGCTCGATCAATGACAAATGGAAAATATCAAATGGAAAATGATAAATGAAAAACTCTCCCCGTCGCCCCGTCGCCCCGTCGCCCCGTCGCCCCCGCTCTCTCTTCCTACTCCTTCTTAGCACTCTTTGCCGCTTTTGTGGGGCGTGTGTTCTTTGCATTCTTCGAGCTATCACTGCCGGTTTTTTCAGCCGTAGCTTTGCGTGAACGCTTTGGCGTGATCGGCTCTGTGATCGTCTCGATCACCTCTGAGAGCACATCCGAAGCCTTCTGCGCCATCTGACCGACACCAGCGACGAGATCTTGCGCGAGTTCACCCGCTGCCGCCGAAAGACCCTGCGCGGCGTCCTGGTTGAGCCACTTGTTCCAGCGGTGATATCGCAAAGTTGGCACGCTATACTTCGCGTAATCGACGAGCATCTCCGCAACCTGATTAGTGATCCAGTTGAAATAAGGCTCAGTGACCGACCAGATGTCCGCATCCGGCGCCGGGTTTGTGAAGTCAATTGCATAAGGCACACCGTCTTTGATGGCGAACTCGACAGTGTTTAAATCATAACCGAGCGTCTCATTGATGAGGATCGTGTCGCGCACGATGCGGTCTTCGAGCTGAGGATCAAGCTGATTTTCCTCACGCGACAGGTAACGGCGATTCGCCGGGTCGTAAGGCATGACAAGCACATGTTTTTTAGCTACACAGTAACAACGTACGTACATGCTGAAATCAATGAACTCCTGCATGACCATCGCCAGTGTGCCGGTGCGGTCATAATAAGACCACAACTCTTCCTTGGAATTTACTTTGTAAACATCCTTCCACCCGCCTCCATCATGTGGTTTGAGGATGGCAGGCAATCCAACCTCCTCGATGATACTGTCCCAATTGAGCGGGAATTCCAAATTTCTCAGCGAATTGTCGGTCACACCCTTGATATAACCCTTCTGCGGGAGAAGCACGGTCTTCGGAACAGCAAGGCCGAGCTTGACTGCCAGCGAATATCCGAAGAACTTCTCGTCCGCCGACCACCAGAATGGGTTGTTGACGACGATGGTCCCGTTAAGAACTGCGTTTTTGAGATACGAGCGATAGAACGGGATTTCATGGGATATGCGGTCAAAGATCAAACGATAATCGTTGGCCTCTCCCATCCTGACACCGCCAATCTTGACGTATTCGGCGGTAATTCCTTCACCCATACCATTGATTTTTTCAATTAGCGCCGGCGGGAATGTATTCTCCATTCCGACAAGTATTCCTATTTTCATCGTTTACTCCATTTCTCAATTATTTTTGCTCAAAGTTAACCTAGGTGGTCAAATTCGCTCGAACTGCAATATTTGACGATCACAGCCGTTCGTAATAATGAGAAGAAATAAAAATACCAACGCGTCATCGTACTATAAACTTCGGCGCGGTGGGGCTGGCGATAGTCATATACAGTGAGTTATTATTTTGCTAAATTAAACTGTGAAGTGTAGTTTTAGCTCAGGAAGGTGTCAACTCAAATGGCTTTTATGAAATCTCCTTTTGCATCATCTCATTTATTCCGCAGAGTGATCTTCGTCTTTCTTTGTCTGCTGCTGCTGACAGCTGGCGATCGTGATGTGAGGGCTCAGAAAAATCCCAAGCCGGAAGATATAGTCGAAAAAACTATTCTGGCATATGGTGGTCGTCCTGCTCTCTACGTGATTCAACGTAACGGGATACTTCGCGCTCTGGTCAAACTCATAACGCCTGAAGGCGCGCGAGAAGGTAAGTCGGCATTGAAATTCATCCGCAAACAGAAGATGAATGAAGACCTGTTGATGATCGAACTGGAGTTGGCGGAGACCAAATATCAGATCGGTTTCGATGGGAAAGATATGTGGTCCATCCATGATGGCGAGATTCAAAAGCCAAGCCCGGCGGAAGTGAAGGCTTTTCGCTCCGCGCACGATCACAGCTACGAGGCGCTACTCCGGTACAAGGAGAACAACTCCAAGCTCGAATATGTTGGCAGCAAAAATCTCGGGACATTCGACCTGGATATCATCGACCTCATTTCGCCTGAAGGCACGCGCACACGCTACGAAATCAGCAGTAGCACCCGCCGCATTCTCTACCTCAGTTACGAGGACAAACAGGAATCGAAGGCCGAACCGGTGAGTTATCGCATCAACTTCAAAGATTTCAAACCGGTTCAAAATACACTGGTACCTTACGTGTCGCTGGTCTTTCAAAATGGGAAGTTGGTTGAGGAACGGAAGATAGTCGAAGCCGTCTTCAATGTTCAGCTCGAAGAGAAAGCGTTCAAGGTAGAGAATGCGAATAAGCCCGCTGAGCCTGCGCCGGGAATCCAACGGTAGTCGGTTGCCAGTTTTCAGTTTTCCGCTGTTATTACTCAGCCCGGTTGACCGGGCTGAGTAATAACAGAACCTATTTCCCCGTTACGCTCAGCTGATTATTGATGCCCTTGACTCCGTCAACTTCACGCACAATGCGCTCAGCCAGCGCTCGCTCGGCGCGTGAGCCGGCAGGCCCGGTCAAAGTGACAATACCCTCACGGCTCGTGGTCTTGATTGCGGCGATATCTACGAAATTATCCCTCTCCTTGAAAAGCGCAAACAAAACTCTTGTGGCCAGGTCTTTGTCCTTTGCCCCTGCCGCCGAAAGTCCCGGACTTTCAGGGAAAGCAGCGGCGGGATTATTGACAGTGAGGTTATTAACGACATCAACAACATTTGAGACGCTGCGCGCGAGTTGTTCCGCACCGGCCTTTTGTGCAGGCGTATCGACCCGACCGGTCAATGTCACGATGCGTTCCTGAACACCGACTTGAATGCTGTGGCCCTGTAGAGCCTGACTTGCCAAGAGCCTTTCATTCAAATCGGCGCGAATTTCGAGATCGGAGACACGCATCCCTTCACGTACTGTCGCTTCCGACGGTTTCAGACCGGGCTGCACTTGGAGCTGATTGTTCACATTTTTGACATCAGGGACATCCTTGGCTACGTTCCCAGCCAGATCCTTATCAACCTCAGTTGGGACCTGGCCATTAATGGTCACTACACCATCTTTCGTCGCAATGTTGATGTCGTATGCGGAAAGGCGTTTTGAGAGCGCAAAGGCGGCCTTGACCTTGCTCGAAATAGCAAGATCAGTGGCCTGTTGTGACCAGCCGAAGATACGTCCTGCCAGGGTGCGTCCCTGTGGGGTGAAATAGAGATAGACAGCAACGGCGATAATGATCAACACTACTCCGAGAGCTGACTTGCGCATCGTAAATTCTCCTCTGCAACTACTGGGAGCGCTTGCGCTCCCAGTAGTTGTCATTGTTTCTGGGCGTCGTCATGAACAACATGAACGACTACTCAGAAAATAGACAGGATTTATCAGGATTTATCAGGATTTTGTGAATCGGGTTAAATCTTGAAAATCCTGTCTGAATTTTCATTGTTTCTGGGCGTCGCCCCCGACGACATGAGCGACTCCTCGGAAAATCCCTGGGTACGCATCGCTTCCAGCGTGCCAGGTCTCCGGTAACGACCCCCTGTCGAAGACCGGCACGCTGGAAGCGATGCGTACCCAGGGCG
>JAKEHZ010000131.1 GCA_022614735.1 Acidobacteriota bacterium
GCCGCTAAGACGCAAAGGAATTACCTTCATCTCTTTGCGTCTTAGCGGCTTTGCGTGAGTCCAATATCCCAATCTTGCGCGGTCTGATTTGGTCAAAGCGGTGACGGAGGCAACATGAGTTCACGAAAAATTACGTTGATCTTTCTCTTGGCAGTTTTATCTGCCGTTTTTTCGGCGGCAGGAAGCGCATTGGCTCAGAGCGAGCCTGCCCTGCCCAAGGGAGTTGAGCGTGTGACTACAGTCGAGGGTATTACCGAATACCGGTTGCAGAATGGTTTGCGTGTTTTGCTCTTCCCCGATCAAACGAAGCAGACGATCACAGTCAACATCACATATCTGGTCGGATCGAAGCACGAAAATTATGGTGAGACAGGAATGGCCCACCTGCTCGAACACATGGTATTCAAAGGCACACCGAAACACTCGAATATCATGCAGGAACTAACGGAGCGAGGCACTCGACCGAACGGGACGACGTGGTTTGACCGCACAAATTATTACGAGACTTTCTCTGCTACCGAGGAGAACCTGCGCTGGGCGCTCGATCTCGAGGCGGACCGGATGGTCAACTCTTTTATCGCCAAAAAAGATCTCGACAGCGAGATGACCGTGGTGCGCAATGAATTCGAATCGGGCGAGAACGACCCGGCAGGTGTGTTGATCGATCGCGTTTATTCAACAGCTTACCTCTGGCACAACTACGGTAAATCAACCATTGGAGCGAGATCGGACATCGAAAATGTCCCGATTGATCGCTTGCAGGGCTTCTACAAGAAGTATTACCAGCCGGACAACGCTGTCTTACTCGTGGCCGGAAAGATTAATGAAGCAAGAACTCTCGAATTAGTCGATGAGTTCTTCGGAAAGATTCCAAAACCCCCGCGTGAGCTTCAAAAGATTTATACGGTCGATCCGGTGCAGGATGGTGAAAGACTGATTACTGTACGCCGCGTCGGTGACACGCAACTCGTCGCTGCGAGTTATCACGTTCCCTCAGGCTCGCATCCGGATGCAGCGGCGGTCGCCGTACTCACGCAGATCCTCGCTGACACTCCATCCGGTCGCCTTCACAAAGCTCTTGTCGAGGGAAAGCTGGCGAGTGAAGTCTTTGACTATACTTTTTTATTCGGCGAGCCAAGTTTGATGATCGTTGGCGCAAAAGTTCGCCAGGAACAGTCACTCGATTCTGCGCGCGACACGATGCTCCAGGTTGTTGAGGAGATCGCTAAAAACCCTGTGACGAAAGAAGAAGTCGAACGCGCCCGTGTCCAATTGCTCAAACAGATCGAGCTCAATCTCAATTCCTCGGATAATGTTGGCCTCGAGTTGAGTGAGTGGATCGGAATGGGTGATTGGCGGCTGCTCTTTATCAATCGAGATCGGTTGCGTAAAGTGACAACTGAAGAAGTGCAGCGTGCGGCGACAACCTATCTCAAATCATCAAACCGCACATTGGGCCTATTTATCCCGACGCAGAAACCGGACCGTGCCGAAGTACCACCTTCGCCTGATGTCCTTGCCATGGTCAAGGATTACAAAGGTGACGCGAAGGTAGAAGCAGGCGAGGCGTTCGATCCCTCACCTGGCAATATCGATATGCGGACGAACCGGAGCACTACGCCGGGCGGTTTGAAACTCGCACTCTTGCCAAAGAAGACGCGCGGAGGCACGGTGGTAGCGAATCTGACTATTGAAATGGGTGACGAAAAAAGCTTAATGAACCGCGCAACCGCCGGCCAAATGACGGCTCAGATGCTCAATCGCGGGACGGCCAAACGCTCGCGACAAGAGATTAAGGATGAATTTGACAGGCTCAAGGCGCGTGTGGGCATCCTTGGAGGAGACGATATATTGAGCATCAACATCGAGACAGTACGCGAAAATCTACCTGCTGTCTTGAAGCTCGTCACAGAAATTCTGCGCGAGCCGGCTTTCCCTGAAAATGAATTCGAGCAACTCAAACAGGAACTGCTCGCTGAATTCGAGCAACAACGCAGCGATCCGACAACGGTGGCATTCATAGCAATTCAGCGTCACATTAAACCTTATCCTAAAGGTCATCCCAGATACGTTGCGACGCTCGATGAAAATATTGCTGAGACGAAAGCCGCGAGCCTGGAAGACGTGAAGAAGTTCTACTCTGACTTTTATGGCGGCCAACGAGGCGAACTGGTTGTGATCGGAGATTTCGAAAACAGGGAAATTGCAAAACTGGCAGATGAACTCTTCAGCGATTGGAAGAGCAATCAGCCCTACACACGCATCAGTGAGATGTATAAAGATATCGCGGCGATCAATCAGTCACTCGAGACACCGGATAAGCCACAGGCTGTTTTCATAGCGGCGATGAATATCAATGTGCGTGACGATGACCCGGATTATCCGTCCTTGGTTCTTGGCAATTATATGCTTGGTGGCGGATTCCTTAACTCCCGGCTCGCCACGCGCATTCGCCAGAAAGATGGTTTGAGCTACAGCGTCGGATCGCAATTGCAGGCAAATGCCATCGATAAGAGCGGGACTTTCCTGGGCTTCGCGATCTACGCGCCCCAAAATGTCGCAAAGCTCGAAGCCGCATTCAAGGAAGAGATCACGCGTGTTTTGAAAGACGGTTTTACCGCCGACGAGGTCAAAGCCGCGAAGACCGGATGGAGGCAATCTCGACAGGTCTCGCGCGCACAGGACAAGGAACTGGCAGGTAGGTTGCGCAATTATGCCTTTCTCAATCGAACTCTCGCGTGGGATGCCGAATTCGAAAAGAAGGTTGAAGCCCTCACGCCTGAACAGATCACGGCTGCTTTACGCAAATATATCGATCCTGCGAAGCTCTCGATAGTCAAAGCGGGCGATTTCGCGAAGGGGAAGTCTGATTCAAAATAGAGGAAGAGGAGAAAACGGAACAAACGGAAGGAAGAAATCAAAAGGCAAAAGTCAAAAGGCAAAAGGCAAAAATAAAGAAGCAAATTCCGGCCTTTTGATTTTTGATTTCATGAGAACTTTCTTCTTTATTTTTGCCTTTTACCTTTTGCCTTTTGCCTTTTGATTTCTTCCTTTCACCTCCTGCGGCCCAGTTCACGCTCGAGTCGCGCGATGCGGTTCTCCGGATTCGGATGGCTGCTGAGAAATTCAACCGAGCGTCCGCCCGAATGACGCTGGATTGTTTGTAAAAACGAGATCATTCCGTACGGGTTGTAACCGGCGCGCCTCATGATCTGCATGCCGAGCGAGTCAGCCTCTTGCTCTGCTGAGCGACTGTGCTTCAAAAAGAGCGTGTTGAGGCCGAAGCCGCCGATCATCCCGATCGCTTGCCCGAAACCATTTTGAGAACGTCCACCAAACAATCCGCCGATTAGATCCAATCCAGCCTGCGCGAGATAAGCTTTTGAGGCCTGATTGGTCCCGTGCCTGAGAGAGACGTGCGCAATTTCATGCGCGAGCACTGCCGCGACTTCGTTTTCAGAGCGCGCCGCATCGATCGCGCCACGATTGATGTAAATGAATCCTCCAGGGAGAGCGAATGCGTTGATCGAAGAGCTGTTCACAACGCGAAATTCATACGGAAAACGCGCTCCTGGAGCGTAACCCGCCAGCCGACGGCCAATACGTGTGACGCGCCCATCAGTGGATGTCCGCAATTGTCGATTGGCGACCAGAGACGATCGCCGCCCAATTTCGTAATCTTGCTGGGGCGAAAAAATATTGAATCCGGGTTTGAGATTCTGAGCAGCAACTGAGAGTGACGACAGCGGCGCGATGAGTATCGCCAACGTCAGTAGCGCAGCTCGCAAACGTACCTGTCGTGTGGTTGTTCTCATCATTTTGTTCATAGGTATTCTCCCTATTCAAAGCTATCAATTGCATCTCAGCAAATTCTTTGCCAAAGTGGCGTCAGGGAGAGCTCACAGGAATTGTATGGCAAACAAAGAGGTTTCGGGATGTGTTATCAAATGAGAATTTTCATAGATCGAAAAATTGTTTTTATTTAGGACATGAGTTACACCTTTTGGTTTAATGTTCTCTTCACGTTTCAAATGGAATATAGAGTCGAACCGTCTTGCCGTTCTCCTCGAAGAGAAGCGGCGAGCACATCATCGGGTGCTTGATTTGACGGAATCGAATCCGACACGCGCGGGACTTGAATATCCTGCAAATGCTATCTTAAACGCATTAGCACAGGCACAGGCCATGCTTTACGAGCCCTGTCCACGCGGTTTGCTCCTCACGCGCTATGCGGTTTCAGATTATTATCGTGAAGGCGGCTTTGAAGTGGATCCGGATCACATTCAGCTCACAACGAGCACGAGCGAAGGTTACGCCTACCTCTTCAAATTACTCGCCGATCATGGCCAATCGGTGCTGGTACCACAGCCGGGATATCCGTTGTTTGAATTCATCGCCGCGCTGGAAGGAGTCGAACTACGACCCTATGAATTGAGCTACGTTCATCCGGCAGGATGGCATATAGATTTTGACTCGATTGTAGAAGCTATCGATACAAGCAGCCGAGCTATCATCGTCGTCAGCCCAAACAATCCGACCGGCTCATTCATCAAGAAATTTGAGGTCGAGAGGCTGAATCAGATCTGCTCGGACCACGGTCTAGCTTTGATCGTCGATGAAGTCTTCAGCGATTACGCTTTTGTTACCGATGATCGTCGCGCAAAATCGCTGAGCACAAACAATTCGACGTTGACATTTGTGTTGAGTGGTCTTTCAAAAATAATGGCCTTGCCGCAGATGAAGCTCGGCTGGATTGTGACTAGCGGACCGCCACAGCTGCGCGATGAGGCGATCGAACGGTTGGACTTGATAGCCGACACATTTCTTTCAGTGGGCTCCCCTGTCCAACACGCGGCTCCTGTTTGGCTGAAATTGCGGTCCGAACTACAGGAGCAGATTCTCGATCGCCTGCGTGGCAACCTGGAATATCTTGCGAAAGTTGCCCAACATTCGCCATGTCGCCTGCTCAAGCTCGAAGGCGGATGGTACGCGACGCTCGAAGTCCCGCGCCATTTTTCGGAGGAAGAATGGGTTTTGAATCTGCTCCAGAGCGATGACGTGCTTACACATCCTGGTTTCTTCTTTGATTTTCCGCGCGAGGCATTTCTGGTTTTAAGCCTGCTGCCGAAATCAGAAGATTTCCGCGAAGCGATAAATCGCCTCTTCCGCATGATCTATGGTTTTCCTTGAGCTGGCTTTTTCTTTGTCTCCTCACCGGGCTTCTCTTTCTTTCCCTCATTCTCCTCTCGCATCTGATCAATCCTCTTCTGAAAATCCAACATTCGCCTTTGAATCTGCACTACCTGCTCGGCAAGTGAAAGTTGCTGTCGTTGTAGCTCGAGGACGAGTGCAGTAGAAGCGCCTGATTCATTGGTCCTGTTTAAGGTTTGATTTTGGATTGTGCGCTCAATGTAATCCATGCGTTGTTGCAGTTGATCAACCCGGCGTTCAATGGTGAGCAGACGAAAATTCACATCCTGCGAATGTTCACCTGTTGCGCCGATAGCTGTGAATAGCAAGAGAAACGCCGGGACACCCAGTACTACTCGTGCAATGCTATTGATCTTTTGCTGCCTTCTCATTTCGGTTTCTCCTATCGTGATTATTTAACCCTGTTCAGCTCAGTCTCATCCGTTCAACTTATTGTCAAATTACACTCATTATGATTTAAGATCATCGGGCGGGAGAACATGTTACCTTCAGGTGAACTTATATTAAAAGGATAACTGTCATGCTGAAAGAGCAGAGAAGGAGAATTATCTTTCTGGCCGTGCTTGGGGCAATTACCGGATGGTTTTGCTATCTCATCGCCAGACCTTTCCTCACTCCAGTCTTCATCGCCATCGTTTTTGTCATAGTCTTTTTTCCATTTCATGCCAGGATTCAGTTGTATATCCGTAATCAAAATCTGGCGGCATTGCTTTCGACTTTCTTTGTCTTGGCGGTAATTATCATCCCAACCGTAATTCTTGGAGCTGCGATTAGAGATGAGCTCGCTGACGCTTATCAATCACTCAGCGCACGAAGCGCGCAGAGTGGGGGCTTGATCCCTTACTTAATGCAATTGAGTGACCGGATCATGGGGTGGATTGGGCGTTATATTGATATCTCGAGATATGATCTGCGGGGGGAGGTACTCAGCAAGTTGGAACAAGCGACCGCATTACTGCTGACACAACTGACAGGGGTGGCGGGCAATCTGGCGACGTTTATCGTTAATGGTGTCATCGCCTTCTTCACTTTGTTCTTTCTCTTTCGCGATGGCCGTGCTGTTTTACGACGGATGGGCGTGATGACCCCACTTCGTCCGGCTCAGCTCGAGAAGCTGACCACAGAAGTGGGAAAGACCATCACTGCGGTTATGTACGGCGGCCTGGCCGTTGCTTTGGCTCAAGGTCTGTTGACGAGTTTGGCCTTCTGGGTTCTCGGTCTGCCTTCACCGATCTTGTGGGGCATAGCAGCAGCGATATTTTCGTTTGTGCCATTCATTGGATCGAGCGCAATCTGGTTGCCGGCCTCGATATTTCTGATTTTCAGTGGGCATTGGATGAAAGGCCTGGTTTTGCTCGCCTGGGGCGCCGGTGTCGTCGGGATGGCCGACAATGTGATCAGGCCATACGTGATCAGCGGACAAGTCAATTTCCATCCGCTATACATTTTCTTTGCTCTCCTGGGAGGTGTTCAGGCTTTCGGCATCCTGGGACTTTTCATCGGCCCCGTCGTCATGGCAATCGCGCAGGCATTATTTGGTCTGATCAGGGAAGAGATGCGTGAGATGAGGGCTGAAAATAAGGAGGTCGAAGTTGAAAGTTAAGCCCGAATTATGTTGGCTGAAGAGAGAATGCGAAACAACCGAAAAGAGACGAAACAAGCGAAAATAGGCCTTTTTCGCTTGTTTCGTTTCTTTTCGCTTGTTTCGCATTCTCTCTTGGACTCTATTAAGCGCAAAAATGGATAAAGTCGAGACCAACTTTAAGGGATTCACAAGATGAATAAAATTACGAAGAAAACGCTCAGTCCCGAGCTTCTCAAGAAGCTGGATGCGTATTGGGATGCGGCGAATTATCTCTCGGTCGGTCAGATCTATCTCTACGACAACCCTCTCCTAAAAAAACCTCTCAAGCGTGAGCATATCAAGCCGCGATTGCTCGGCCACTGGGGCACGACACCGGGGTTGAATTTCATCTATGTCCACCTCAACCGTATGATTAAAGAACGGAACCTCAACATCGTATATATCACCGGCCCGGGTCACGGCGGCCCGGGGCTGGTGGCTAACACATACCTCGAAGGAACATACAGCGAGGTCTATCCGAATGTATCGCAGGACGAAGAAGGGATGAAGCAGCTCTTCAAACAATTCTCTTTTCCGAAGGGGATTCCGAGCCATGTTGCGCCCGAAACACCCGGTTCGATTCACGAAGGGGGCGAATTGGGTTATGCGCTCGCGCACGCTTATGGCGCGGTCTTCGACAATCCCGACCTCATCGTCGCCTGTGTGATCGGCGATGGTGAAGCCGAAACAGGGCCGCTTGCGACCAGCTGGCACTCGAACAAGTTTCTCAACCCCAAACGTGATGGCGCCGTACTGCCGATCTTGCACCTCAACGGCTATAAAATCGCTAATCCAACAGTGCTCGGTCGAATACCGGATGATGAGCTCGATGCGCTTTTTCGCGGCTACGGCTACAACCCTTATCTCGTCGAAGGCGATGATCGGAATGTCGTTCATCAACATATGGCCGCGACTCTCGATGCGATCATATCCGAGCTCAAGAACATTCAGCACGAGGCGCGCACAAGGGGATTGAAGACGCGCCCGCGGTGGCCGATGATCATCCTCCGTACTCCGAAGGGTTGGACGGGACCCAGGACGGTAGATGGCAAGCAGGTCGAAGGCACCTTCCGCTCACACCAGGTGCCGATGAGCGATATGAACAAACCCGGCCACATCAAGATCCTCGAAAGTTGGATGAAAAGTTACAAGCCCGAGGAACTATTTGATAAGACAGGAAGGCTCAAACCGCATCTCGCGGAACTTGCTCCGAAAGGCGAACGAAGGATGGGCTCGAACCCATATGCCAATGGTGGGGTTTTACTCCGCGATTTGCGGATGCCTGACTTCCGCGATTACGCGATCAAAGTCCCCAGACCCGGCTCAGTTGAATCCGAAGCCACGCGTGTGCAGGGGCAGCTTCTGCGTGACGTGCTCAAACTCAACTCACAAAACTTCCGAATCTTCGGCCCGGACGAAACCGCCTCAAACCGCTGGAACGCCATCTTTGAAGTTGACGAGCGCTGTCTCGTAGCAGAGGTGCTGAAAACAGACGAGCGATTATCACCTGATGGCCGCGTTATGGAAGTGCTGAGCGAACATCTCTGCCAGGGTTGGCTCGAAGGCTATCTGCTCACAGGCCGTCATGGTTTTTTCAACTGTTACGAGGCATTCATTCATATCATCGATTCGATGTTCAATCAGCACGCGAAGTGGTTAAAGACGACGCGTCATATTCCCTGGCGGAGGCCTATCGCCTCCCTCAACTACCTGCTGAGCTCCCACGTCTGGCGGCAGGACCACAACGGCTTCAGTCATCAGGACCCAGGATTCATCGATCATGTAGTGAATAAGAAGGCGGAAGTGATCCGTGTCTATCTGCCGCCCGATGCCAACACTCTGCTCTCAGTTACTGATCACTGCCTCCGAAGCCGTAACTACATCAATGTTATCGTCGCCGGCAAGCAACCGGCGCCACAATGGCTGGATATGGATGCGGCGATCAAACATTGCACCGCAGGGATAGGCATCTGGGACTGGGCAAGTAATGACAAAGAGAGCGAGCCTGATGTCGTTATGGCCTGTTGCGGGGATGTGCCGACTCTGGAGACGCTCGCAGCAGTCGACCTCTTGCGGAACTATTTCCCACAACTCAGGACTCGCGTAATCAACGTGGTAGATCTAATGCGGTTACAACCTGCCAGCGAGCATCCGCACGGATTGAGCGATAAGGATTTCGATATCTTCTTCACGACTAACAAGCCCATCGTATTTGCCTTCCACGGTTATCCATGGCTGATTCACCGGCTCACCTACCGGCGCACAAATCACCATAACCTGCATGTCCGGGGTTACAAAGAAGAGGGCACGACTACAACGCCATTCGATATGGTGGTCATGAA
>JAKEHZ010000132.1 GCA_022614735.1 Acidobacteriota bacterium
TCCGCCCTGACCGCGCTTATCTTAATCCCTCTCTTTTTTTCATTCGCGGTGGAGAATGAAAGTTCATGGAGGGCTCTGCGGTGAACCACAAACTGTTAACTGGAACATGAACTTGCCAGAAAGCCTATAATTTTTCGTTTTTTTCGTTTGTTTCGCATTCTCTCTTTACCTTGGTGCGGAAGCGGACTGGCCTGAGAGTTGCTATACGTTGATAGAGGAGGTCAGCTATGGCACATAAACAACTGCTATTCCGTTCTGAGGCGAGAGAAAAAATATTACACGGTGCGTCCGCATTAACCGATGCAGTGCGCGTCACACTCGGTCCGAAATCCAAGAGCGTGCTGATTGAAAAGAAATGGGGCAAGCCGCTCGTCTGCAACGATGGGGTGACCATTGCCAAAGAGATCAGTCTGGCGAACCCCGAAGAAAACCTCGGAGCGCAGATGATGCGCCAGGCCGCTGAACGCACCGGCGAGATAGTTGGCGATGGGACAAGCACGGCGACCGTTCTTGCTCACGCGATCTTTGCTGATGGTTTGCGCAATGTAGCTGCCGGCGCTAGTGCAGTAGATCTGAAACGCGGACTTGATCGCGGGTTACGCATAGCAGTCGAAACCATCCGCTCAATATCACGGACCGTGCAAAGCCGGCGTGAAAGGGCTCAGGTGGCGACAATCTCAGCCCACAACGATCCGGACATAGGTGAACTCGTCGCCGATGCGATGGAGCGAGTGGGTGCTGAAGGAGTGATTACAGTCGAAGAAGCCAAGACTACAGAGACAGCGCTTGAAGTGGTCGAAGGGATGCAGTTCGATCGTGGTTACATCTCGCCTTACTTCATCACGAACGCTGAAAAGATGGAGGCCGGATTGGATGAGCCGTTGATACTGCTCTTCGAAAAGAAGATTAGCCGAATGGATGATCTGATCCCTCTGCTTGAACAGATAGCAAAATCGGGTCAATCATTATTGGTCATCGCTGAAGATGTCGAAGGCGAAGCGCTGGCGACGATGGTTGTCAACAAGATTCGAGGCGTGCTTGCGTGCGTCGCGGTGAAAGCTCCCGGCTTCGGTGATCGTCGGAAGGCGATGTTGCAGGACATCGCGATCCTGACAGGCGGTCAATTGATCGCCGAAGAGCTCGGATTGAAACTCGAAAAGATTTCGATCACCGATCTTGGACGAGCCAAGAGAGTCGTGGTTGATAGAGAGAACACAACGATTATCGGCGGCGCGGGATCGAAACAGGCGATCGAGGGCCGCTGCGCCGAAATACGCAAACAGATTGAGCTAACGACATCAGAATACGACAAGGAAAAATTGCAGGAGCGATTGGCGAAGCTCGCCGGCGGTGTTGCGGTGATCCGTGTTGGCGCTCCGTCGGAAGCCGAACTGAAAAATCGCAAGGATGCGTTCGATGACGCGATCAGCGCAACCAAAGCTGCGATGGCCGAAGGCATAGTGCCCGGCGGCGGCCTGGCGTTGCTGCGAGCGATCGATGCGGTGGAACGCGAAGCAGAAAAGTGCGAAGGTGATGAACGCACTGGACTCCTCATTCTCAAACGCGCGCTGGATACGCCGACGCGCCAGATTGCGGAGAATTCCGCGGTCGACGGCGGCGTTGTGGTCAACGAAATGCGAAAGGGAACCGGCAATTATGGCTTTGACGCGGCGCGCGGTGAATATGTGGATTTGATGGAGGCGGGGATCATCGACCCGACCAAGGTCGTGCGCATCGCGCTCGAGAATGCCGTTTCGGTTGCGAGCGTGTTGTTGTTGACCGAAGCTACGCTAACAGAAATTCCTGAAGAGAAGACGAAAACAGCGCCAGGGCTTGATGGCGGTATGGAGTAGAGCTTATGAAAGTATTACTTGCAACAGATGGATCGACCCAATCAACAACTGCTCTTCGCGCAGCGTCGCGCCTCCTTCGGCGCGATTCGGCCGAGTTCGATCTGCTTTGCGTCGCGCCCGAGTTCTATTCCCCAAAGGGCAAAGCCGGGAAAGATGCGAAAAAGAGCGCGCGAATGGTTAAAGCCTATCGCGATCAGATTCAGGTCGAGGCTCGAGAACGGTTGATCCACGCCCAGGCTATGTTGGCGACGTTGGGCGTAGAAGCAGGAATTCGAGTGGAAGTGGGTTCTCCTGCGCGTGTGATCACTCAATTGGCCGTCGAATACGACATAACAGTCGTCGGCGCTCATGATCAATACACACGCAGCAAGCCCGGGTTAGGGCCGATCGCAAGCCGTGTCGTCGCAGCAGTGCCGGGGGCGGTGTTAGTTGGTAGAGAGTTGAGCGAGACGAGCAAACAATGGCGGATTCTGGCGGCAGTTGACGGGTCATTCGCCGCCGAAGAGGCGCTGGATCTTATGGCTTCGTCACTTCAAATCAACGAAGCGGAAATTACCCTGATGCACGTGGTTGAGACGCCGTGGGTTCATCTTGGCCTCGACCGCGAATGGTTCGATTATCCGCAGGAAGTCACTGACCTGGGTGGTTCCACGGCTGGTCGCACGTTCAAAGATGAACTTCAACGCGAGGCGGATATTGTTGTGGAGATCGCGAGGCGGCAACTTGAAAGACTTGGTCTTTCTGCAACCACGGTCATTACTGAAGGTGATCCGGCGCTGGAGATTTTGAGTGAAGCTGAAAAAGGTGATTACGATTTGATTGTGATTGGCGCGACCGGCGAAACCGATCTGAAGCATAATCTTCTCGGCAGTGTCTCGACAAAAGTTGCACAAGCCGCACTCTGCTCGGTGCTCGTTGTTAAGTTTATTGAGTGATTGCAGCAATGTCTGGTTCCAGCCCGCGAATGCACGGGCTGAAAGCGGGGCTTTTAAAACACGCTTTAGCTATAAATGTAGGAATTGCTCCTTTTTTGCTGCCATTGAATGCTTTCGATATGTTCTGAATCAGACGAGAATATCTCTGCGCTAAGCCGATCCAGGCTGATCTCCGGATTGAGATTCATGTAATACAGGATTACTCCGTGAGGATCTTTATCATCTTCAGGATCGAGCTTGCGGAGTTCGGCGTTAATGCGATACCTCTTGAATATTTTTCTCAGTTCCGTGTCTGTTACACCCAGGTTGTGCGTCTTCACTTTCAACTCCATTGCTCGAAATACATGGGTGGATTCAAACCGCTCAAGCGGCCAGAGGATCACTATCATGAACAGCGCCAGGGCTGTGGCAATCTCCCATCTGCCAATACCCGAAGCCAGGCCGATTGCGAGGCTGACCAGCAAAATGGTGATCTCTTTCGGGTCGCGGATATTGGTGCGGAATCGAATTAATGAAGCAGCGGCAAAGATGCCAAAGGCGCGGGCAGCGTTGTCGGCCACCACAATCATTAGTGCCGCTCCTACCACTGCCAGCAGGATCTGAGTCTGGACGACAAGCGGATTGCGCTGAAAAATGGACAGATTCTTCCGCGGACGAAACGCCAAAGCAGCAGCCAGCAGAGCCGCGAGTGAAAA
>JAKEHZ010000133.1 GCA_022614735.1 Acidobacteriota bacterium
ACCGCCGTTGGAACCTGGCCACTTTGAATGTCGACACGGCGGGACAAGCTTACACCGGTGGAGGCCCACACATCAGTAATCTACCGCTAGCCGAAGCGCGCTCTCTCGCCGCCAGGCTTACCCACAAGGCGGCCGCTACGAGGTACAAGTGGTAATATCAATTGCCTTTGCCCTGGAAGATATTCAGCCATGACATAAGGTTTCGCACCGCCTCAGGGAATTGCGCACCCAACAGGGCAACGATCGGAATTACGCCGTGGACCAACACGCGGTAGATGAGATCACCGCTCAGACTCAATGCGCCTGGCGTAGTGCCTGAAAGCAGGCTGAGCACCTTTTCACGATTGAGTTGGAAGAAGATGAAAAGCGTCAACGCGGCGACGACCAGAATCGACACCCAGCTGAAGAGCAGCAGCGGCTCGCGAGGCTGGAATGGATAGGTGGTCGCAGCCAGGAGGATGAGGATGAGACCGATCGTAACAAGTCCAGCCAGATTCTGCAGATGCACCAGTATGTACTGCAAGAATGAAGCCACATGGCCGATCATAAAAATCCTGCCCTTTTTGATGAGCGCTTGATCCTCTGCATTCTCATCTATTAGTTCAGCCCAGTGCGGTTCCATCCAATCGGCGATCTCCTTTGATGCAGCTGAAATTGCTTGCTGCGTTTCGCGGCGCGGTTGCAGCGCGTCCCGCCATCGTCCTTCAGACTCAGCCTGCATTGCCTCTCGCAGCTTATTATCGGCCTTGACGATATCGTTCCAGATGTTTTTCTGGATCCGGTTCGGCCAGACCGACATTCCCTCCTTCTTTGGTGATTCTTCGAGCAGTCTGAAGAACTCTTTCGCATGAGTGATCGAGGCAGACATCGCATTGTATGTCGGAGTGGGCGACATCAAATTGACTTTGGGCAGCATTTGAAAGCTTGAGTCCTTGGTATCAATAGGTGCGTTGAACAGGGGATGCCAACCGAGACGTCTGAGTAACTGTCTGAGGGCTAACGAGAGCCAGTAGAAGCGCAGGAAAGCCCAACCGAGCAGCAATGGGATGATGTAGAACGCAGCCATGAAGAACCGGTCAACCCATTTCCCTTCGATTGATGGAATGTGATGCTCGATGAAACGGTTATAGTAGGGTACCAGGATAATAATGATCATCAGAAATGTCCCGGGGACTGAGAATATGCGTCCGATCACAAGATCCTTGACTTTGTTTTCGAGCGTATCGAGTCCGGAATATGACGGACCGGTGAAATTGAGGTAATAATCGAACGAAGTTGACTTTTTGCGTGGGTCATTCAAAGAGTACATCTTCTCGGCCAAGTCCAGCCGTCGTACGGCGGTGAAAATAGAGAGAAGATATGCCAGGCTGGCGAAAATCCATGGCAGCAGTATTGAGACGCCGCTTCTGAAATCGGTTGCGCGGAGGAAGAAGAAGAGCGCTTCTAATCCCGTTTTATCGCCACGCGCCCGCGCCGCAATTTCTATAAACACACAAAAGGCCAGTACCAGCATACTCAGACTTATGAGGAAGGTGAAAAATACCAGTGTGATGGACCACTGGCCGACGTGTCGTCGCCGCACCCAGTCAAAAATGCTGAAAATCAACCAGATGAGGACTAAAAGGAGAATAACCAACGTCAGCGCAAAGACCGCATTTGCGCTCATTACAAACAAGGGTCCATGTTCCCATATCAGCTTGTCTGGCAAATTGATCGAACGGGGCAATAAGGTCACGGCCGTGCATCCCAACGAAATTATCAGCAAGCTGATGCAGCAGGAGAAGAGATAGACGCGCCGGTCGAAATCGTAGCAGTAGCTTTCGTCAACGCTGAAGATTCGCCCGATCCGATTACGGTTGATCAGCTTGAGAGAATTCAACCACCGGCCGATCCGATTGGTCAGCTTGAGGAGGTAGAACCATCGCCGGATTTTTTTGAACGGCCACTTTTCTGCCTTTTTGTTGAGCCTATCCCGAGTCAATTGGAGCAGCAGCACGGCGGGTGGAAGCAGGCACAGCAGACTGATGAACAACAACACGCTGGTTGAGAGCGACGAGTGGTTGCGGTCGCCTATATGGATCTGCGGCACGCTGAGTTTCTTTGAAATGGAAAATGTATAACTCTTTCGCAATTCCTCCTCCAGGTCTTTTCCCGGCTCCTCACCCTCCGAGTCAAGTATTTTTACCGGCCAGAATCCGTCACGCCCGACCACATTAAGCCAAAAGACAGGCTTGTGATATTTCGAGTTCAGCTCCCAATCGAATGGGCGGCCGTATTCGATCATCTTCTCAGTCATATCGAGCAGCGCGAGAGTAGCATTGTACATGCCCTGCGAAGCGGGAGTGGGGAACTGCATTCGTTTCTCATCGCCCTTGAACGGATAGGTCCAGAGTTGATTGAGGCTGAATAGTGGATAGGGCGTAATAACCAACATCCCTTGAAAGTCCAGATTGGCTTCTGAATGCAGATAGAGCACATCCGAGCTGAGCGAGAAAATTGAGGCATTTCGACAATTGCGACGCAGCTCGCGCGTTAGAAAGATGCGATCCTGCACATCAGTTGTGACGAGCCCTATGTACCGTATCGGCTCGCGGTTGATAGCCGAAAAGATGTTGGCCAGAACCTGTTCGTTCGAAGCAGTCTCCAGGGGTGAATAGAGTGGGATGACATCGCGTGCCCTCGGCTCCCCGCCTTCTTCCATCGGGAGAGTGGTCTGCGATGGGCTGAGCGCCCCGCTCGTGATATCGTTCTTGGAAGGTTTCACCTTTGCAACTTCGCTGCGAAGTTTAGAGATATGAAGCGGGAAAGTGAGAGTAAGAATTGGCGGCTCGACTTTTGATGACTCCCTTTCGGCAGGCAAACATGTCAACGATGAGCCCGTAGATTGAGACGAATCCTTTTTTTCCATGCTCCGTCCGTAGACGGTGTTTGCTTCAGTAAGCATAGCAATCTGAGGTCTGCCGGTGATCGCTTGTGACGGATTTTGAGGAGTATTATTTATGTGATCGGTCTGGGTCTTTTTTAGCGGATCATCGACTGCGCCAATATTGATGAGGTAGTCAATAAAAGCACGGCGACCTCGAGAGTCGAGCGGTACAGTTGCATTGAATTTTATTCTGGATATGATCTCGCAATTGCCAAACTGGGACATAAAATCTCGTTTATCGATGGCTGTGGCACTGCCTGAGATAATCTGCACCTTCGTTTTTGTGTCACCGGTCTTTATTAACTGTTCGAACCAGCTTCTGAGTGAAAGAGCGAGTGAATTGCTCGAGCCGGAGAAAGTGGGTCCCAACACACGAATATTCAAATTGCCAGCATCAGTTTCGCTCCCGGGTCGCGTTCCGGGCAGCAGCCTGATTTGTTCAAGGGCATTGAGGAAAGCTGCTTTGTGAATCCCTGTTGTTGGGGTTTCGCCTATCAGGAAAAGCAATAATAGATGGCGATCGTCCCCTTTGATCTTGCGGAAAAGAATGAGACCGGGCTCTTGCGTGTAGTCAGGACGGTGCCGGGTCGACTGTGTCATCAGGGAGAGCGTGAATGGTTGACGGGGCAACGTAATCGAGGGCGGTTGTGAGGTTCTCTGTCTCTCCCAGGGCAGTGAATAGCGGTCGAACACATAACCATTTGCTTCGATCGCTCGCTGAATCGCATCGAGAGAGCGGTCGAAGAGATAATCCAGACGCGAGTCTTTAGGATCGGAGATGGTCGCGATCAGGTGTTTGACCTGGTATCCCTCCTGGATCATTTCCGGGAGACGACAGTAATTACCCTCATCTCGACCTTTCTCCGGCGTTCGATTCTGCGAGCCGAAGAACTCACATAGTAATTTCGCTGCCCCTTCCTTCCCCGGATTGCCAAGTGAGCGAGTGGCTGCTGGGTTTGGACCAGAGAGCGCCATGGATTGCGTTGCAGGGGCTGTTTCTTGCTCGAGCGCTTTGGGTTGAGCGGATTCTTGCTGCAGGCTCGCAATCGGGAAATAGAGCGCTAACGCGGTCACGAGAGAAATCAAGAT
>JAKEHZ010000134.1 GCA_022614735.1 Acidobacteriota bacterium
ACCGCCGTTGGAACCTGGCCACTTTGAATGTCGACACGGCGGGACAAGCTTACACCGGTGGAGGCCCACACATCAGTAATCTACCGCTAGCCGAAGCGCGCGCTCTCGCCGCCAGGCTTACCCACAAGGCGGCCGCTACCAGTTACAAATGGTAGGATTTAGCTGCAAGAACTGCAGGGAAGAGAGAATACGAAACAAACGAAAATAACGAAACAAACGAAAAGCTTAAATTTTTTCGTTTGTTTCGTTATTTTCGTTTGTCTCGTATTCTCTTTGATTAATTTCCGTTGCCCTGGAAGATATTCAGCCATGACATAAGCTTTCGCAATGCTTCAGGGAATTGCGCGCCCAATAGGGCAATGATCGGAATTACGCCGTGAACCATCACGCGGTAGATGAGATCACCGCTCAGACTCAATGCGCCTGGCGTAGTGCCTGAAAGCAGGCTGAGCACCTTATCACGATTGATTTGGAAGAAGATGAAAAGCGTCAATGCGGCGACGACGAGAATCGACACCCAGCTGAAGAGCAGCAGAGGCTCGCGAGGCTGGAATGGATAGGTAGTTGCGGCCACGAGGATGAGGATGAGCCCGATCGTAACAAGTCCAGCTAGGTTCTGCAGATGCACCAGTATGTACTGTAATAATGAAGCCACATGGCCGATCATAAAAATCCTGCCCTTTTTGATCAGCGCTTGATCCTCTGCATTCTCATCTATTAGTTCAGCCCAGTGCGGTTCCATCCAATCGGCGATCTCCTTCGATGCAGCTGAAATTGCTTGCTGCGTTTCTCGGCGCGGTTGCAGCGCGTCCCGCCATCGTCCTTCAGACTCGGCTTGAATTGCCTCTTGCAGCTTCTTCTCAGCCTCTTCAACCTTGATCATTATGTTTCTCTGAATTTGGTACGGCGAAACCGATACGCCTTTCTTCATTGTTGCGTCATCGAGCAGTCTGAAGAACTCTTTTGCGTGCGTAACCGAAGCCGACATTGCATTGTAAGTTGGATTCGGCGACATCAAATTGACTTTGGGCAACATTTGAAAGCTTGCGTCTTTGGTGTCAATAGGCGCGTTGAACAATGGATGCCAGCCGAGACGTCTGAGTAACTGTCTGAGCGCTAACGAGAGCCAGTAGAAGCGAAGGAACGCCCAGCCGAGCAGCAACGGGATGATGTAGAACGCGGCCATGAAAAACCAGTCCACCCACTCTCCTTCGACTGATGGAATGTGATGCTCGACGAAACGGTTAAAGTAAGGTACCAGGATAATGATGATCATCAGAAATGTCCCGGGGACTGAGAAGATGCGCCCGATGACAAGCCCCTTGACTTTCTCTTCGAGCGATTCGAGACCGGAAAATGACGACCCGGTGAAATTGAGGTAATAATCGGAGTGGGACGATTTCTCGCGCGGGTCTTTCAGAGAATACATCTTCTCAGCCAGGTCGAGCCGTCGCACGGCGCTGAAAATAGAGAGAAAAAATGCCAGACCCGCGAAAATCCATGGCAGCAATAAAGAGACACCGCTTCTGAAATCGGTAGCGCGCAGGAAAAAGAAAAGCGCTTCTACGGCCGTCTTATCATCCCGTGACCGCGCCGCAATTTCTACAAACACGCGACAGGCCAATGCCAACATGCTCAGATTGATGAGCAAGGTAAAGATTACAAGCGTGATGGACCACTGGCCGACCTGTGGTTGCCACATCCAATCGACAATGCTGAAAATCAGCCAGACGAGAACTAAGAGGAGAATAACCAGTGTCAGGCTAAAGACCGCATTTGCGCCCATTACAAACAAGAGCCCATGTTCCCATTTCAGATCCACCGGCAGATTGATCGTACCGGGCAGTAAGGTCACGGCCGTGCAGCCCAGCGAAATTATCAGCAAGCTGACGCAGCACGAGAAGAGATAGACGCGCCGGTCGAAGTCAAAGCAGTATCTGTTGTCAACGCTGAATAATCGCCCGATCCGGTTACGGTTGAGCAGCTTGAGTGAATTCAACCACTTACCGATATAATTGGTCAGCTTGAAGAAATAGAACCACCGGTGAATTTTTTTTCTGATCGGCCACTTGTCTGATTTTCTGTTGAGTCTGTCTCGAGTCAAGTGCAGCAGCAGTACGGCAGGCGGAAACAAGCACAGCAGGCTGATAAACAACAATACGCTGGTTGAGAGCGACGAGTGGTTGCGGTCACCCACGTGGATCGTCGTCTTCGTTTTCGGCAAGACAGGATAGGTGTAGCTCTTATGCGCAAGTCCCTCTCGAGCTTTCTCTGTCGGATCACTTAACTCATCCGGCAATAGCTTGTCCTGATCAGCATGACCGAGTATCTTTACCGGCCAGATGCCGTTACGCCCAACCACATTAAGCCAGAATACCGGCCTATGAAAACGCGATTCCGGATTCGGATCGAATGGGCGACCGTATTCGATCATCTCGTCGGTTCGATCCAGCAACGCAAGGGTAGCATTGTAAATGCCCTGCGAGGCGGGAGTGGGGAACTGCATTCGCTTCTTATCGCCTAAGAATGGATGAGTCCAGAGTTGATTGAGGCTGAAGAGCGGATAAGGCGTGATAACCAACATCCCTTGAAAGTCCAAATTGGCTTCTGAATGCAAATAGAGCAGGTCCGCGCTGAGAGTGAAAATCACCGCATTCGGACAATTGCGACGCAGCTCGCGCGTCATGAAGATGCGATCCTGCACGTCGGTTGTGGTCAACCCGATGTATCGTATCGGGTCGCGGTTGATAGCCGAAAAGATGTTGGCCAGAACCTGTTCGGCTGAAGCAGTCTCCAATGGTGAATAGAGCGGGATGACATCGCCTCCGCCTTCACCCATCGGTAGAGTGGTCTGTGATGCGCTGAGCGCCCCGCCCGTGATATCGTTCTTGGAAGGTTTCACCTTGGCAACTTCGCTGCGAAGGGTAGAGATATGAAGCGGGAAAGTGAGCGTCAGAATATCAATCTTGTTTTTTTGAGGCGCCTCTCGTTCTGGCAAACATGACAACGAAGTTCCTGCCGGCTCAGGCGCATCCTTTTTTGCTACGTATGGATTGCTCTGCCGTCCGTAGGCGGTGTTCGCTTCAGTAAGTATCGCAACCTGAGGACGGTTGGGTTTCTCTTCAACCGCGCCTCTCTGGATCAGGTAGTCAATAAAAGCACGCCTGGCTTGATTGTCGAGCGGCACTGTTGCGTTAAAGGTTATATTGGGTATGTTGTCGCAATCGCCAAACTGGGACATAAAATCATGTTTATCGATGGCGGTGGCGCTGCCTGATATGATCTGTACCTTTGGTTTTGTCTTATTTAACTGTTCGAACCAGCTTCTGATTGACAGAGCTAGTGAGATGCTCGAACCGGAGAAAGTGGGTCCCAGGACGCGAATCTTCAGCTCGCCGGCATCGGGTTGTCGCACGGTTCGTATTCCAGACAGCATCTTGATCTGTTCGAAGGCATTATTGAAAGCTGTTTTGTGAATCCCTGTTGTCGGGGTTTCGCCCACCAGGAAAAGTAAAAGCAGATTGCGCTCCTCGCCTTTGATTCTGCGGAAGAGAACGATACCCGGCTCACGCGTATAGTCACTACGATGCCGGGTCGACGGTGTCGTCATCGATAGCGTGAAAGGTGGGCGGGGCAAAGTAATTGAAGGCGATTGTGAGCCACTCTGTTTCTCCCAGGGCAGAAAATGGCGGTCGAGCACGTAACCTGTTGCTTCGATCGCCCGTTGAATCGCATCGAGCGAGCGGTCGAAGAGATAATCCAGGCGGGAGTCTTTTGGATCAGCGATGGTCGCGATCAGGTGTTCGACCTGGTATTCCGCCAGGGTAGCTTCCGAGAGACTACAGTAATTGCCTTCATCTCGATTTTTCTCCTGCGTTGGATTTTTCGGGCCGATGAAATCACAAAGTAATTTTGCGGCCCCTTCCTTCCCCGGATTGCCAGGTGAGGGAGTGGCTGCTGGGTTTGGACCAGAGAGCGCCATGGATTGCGTTGCGGGGGCTGTTTCTTGCTCGAGCGCTTTGGGTTGAGCGGATTCTTGCTGCAGGCTCGCAATCGGGAAATAGAGCGCTAACGCGGTCACGAGAGAAATCAAGAT